>JALZOH010000226.1 GCA_030857305.1 Acidobacteriota bacterium | reverse complement strand
TTTGTTGATTGACGCGCTCAAGCCAAAACTCGAAACGTTGAGAAAATAACGACTCGCCTGGATGTTTTCGTGATTAAAAAAAGTTACTCGACCGACATCAATCATCTTCGTCGTGCCCAAACGCAAGCCTTTTGCGGCTGCGCGCGCCGTATTCGGCATATTTAATGTTCGGCGAAAGTCGCCGCCGGTGCCGGAGGGCAAAATTCCCATTTCGGCGTCTTGACCGCTTTCCAAAATTCCGTTAGCAATTTCGTTAATTGTTCCATCACCGCCGCAAGCAATGATAAATTTTTGCCCGTTTTTCGCAGCTTCGAAGGCTTTGTAAATACCGTCGCCAGGCGAACGCGTAAATGCCACCTTGAACGCGCCAAAATGAGCTGCCAAGTCGCTCGCAATGTTTGCCCAGCGCGTTTCTGTTGAACCACCCGCTGATTTCGGATTGACAATCACCAAAGGCAACGGATTATTGCCGTTGTTTGGATGCGATGTTTTTTTGGTATTTGCCAAAATCTCTGAAGTCCTTAAATTGCTTTGCGTTATTCTACCATTAAGTTAATTTTTTCGTAACATTTGAAATGGCTGCACAAAATAGGCGGAAGGTTGCTTCCGCCCATTCGAGTAAAAATAAAATTTCAGCTTATTCAGGGTGTGAGTGTCTTAAGCCTAAATATGCCGCATCTTTTTTGGTAGAAATCCAGCCGCGACGCAAAGTTTTTCCGGTCATTATTTTGTCGGTCAGATACGAATCGAATTTCGATAAATCAGTTAATAAAAATTTGCTGCTATCGAAAACACCTGAATGTCTGTTTGGAGTATTTCCCAAACTAGCAACGGGCATTTCTTTAGAAGCTTTAGCCATAAATGCCTCAATACCGGCGATGGTTCTGGGTAGATTTTTGGTCATCCACTCTACACCGGTTTCGGTCACGAGCAGGTCGTCTTCGATGCGCACGCCGATGTTTTTATACTTCTCAAAAATAGGACGAATCTTTGACAGAAAAGCTTTATTTTCGGGCGTGTCGGCAATATAATCGAGCGCGTCGGCTCGAACGTAAATTCCCGGCTCGTTCGTGAAAATCATTCCGGGCTGGAGTTTTGCGCTGTAATCTCCGACATCGTGAACATTCATCCCCAACCAATGCCCGAAACCGTGTATAAACCACAGCTTGAATTGCGGCAAGTTAATTGGTTTTCCCTGATACAAAACTTGATAAGTCGCATCCGGGGCAGTGATTAAACCTAATTTTGCAAGACCTTCTTTGATAACTTTGTCAGCCGCCCGGCTCGCGTCTCCGAAAGTTGCGCCGGGTTTAATAGTTTTTGCGGCGGCTTCCTGTGCGTCATAGACTATCTGGTAAATTTCGGCTTGCTGTTTGGTAAATTTTCCGTTTGCCGGATAAGTGCGCGTGACATCCGCCGTATAATGGTCATATTCCGCGCCCACATCCATAAGGAGCAAATCGCCTTTTTTAACTTCGCCCTGTGATTCGACGTAATGCAAAGTTGTGGCGTTCGGTCCGCAGCCGACGATTGACGGGTAACCCCAGTAATCGGCGTTGCGGCGGCGAAATGTGTATTCAACTTCGGCTTGAACTTCATATTCCCAAGCCGCCCGCGAAACCATTGCCATTGAACGCATCTGCGCCTCGGTTGTAATGTCAATGGCGTGTTGCAGAAGTTTTATTTCCAGAGGCGATTTTATCAGCCGAAGTTTCGCGAAAATAGGATTAGCATTTTCTATCGTGTAACCGGCGATTAATTTTGAAAATTCGATTTCTTTGCGAAACTCGCGCGTTCCGTCGTTGTCACTTGGGCTTCCGGGAAGCAAAAGATAAATGTTTTCAGGAAACGCCGAAACAGTGACAGTTTCATCTTTGGCTGTAAAAGATTTTTTATCTTTAACGGATTGAAGAAAACTGTTCAGCTCGCTGGCATCAACAATCGTTTTTATACCGGAAATACGCGTGGCGTCTTCGCGCGAATACATTTTGCCGTTCCACGTTTCAGCAGCAGGACTGCGCTTTGGCAAAAACAAGATTTCACGCACATTGACACCGTCCTTTAACAAAACGAGAGTCGCATTATTTTGTTTTAGATTGGTTAAATAATAAAGATTATTTTCCTGCCGGTATAAAAAATCTACGTCGCCCGCGTATATTTTCGGCTCTGCGCTAAACAAAATCATTACGCTTTTGTCACCCATTACTCCGGCAGCATTCGCACGTCGGCGCGTTAATTCCGTTTGCCGTTCCGCATCGGTGAATTTCGGCGCGGGCGGGGTCGCACGAATCGTTTTTGGTTCATGCGTAAAATTTGGTTCAGCCTTTACGGAGATTAGCGAAAAAGACAATATGATAAGAGAAACCATTGCAGAAAGACTTTTCATTTTCACCTCAAAAAATTACTGACTAAGATACATCGGATAAACAGGATAAAACAAAAATCTTGTTTAAACTATCCACCCTGTTTTAATTATTATCATTTAGATATTTCAATCTTTACGTCTTCTGATGCCAGGTTGCCGAAAAAATCTGCCGTAAAAGTGCGCAGTATATAATTGCCGTTTTCTAAACTGCCCGGATCAAAGAAATTTTCACGGAAATTGCCGCCGCTTATTTCATTTGATGCGATATAATTAAAAATCGTCTGCGGCGTATAACCTGATTGACTGTCTTTGGCGTAAACAAATTTCACCGCTTCCGGTTCGGGCAAACGGTCGAAGGAAATCGTCCATTTTATTTCCTGCACAGGTATTTTGTCTTCTTTCAAAATCTGATAGCCGATTTTATATACGCCGAGCTTTCGGCGGTTTGAATTTTCGTCCATCCGGTCAAAAGCACGAACGACGATGCGCGTTCTTCCGGTTAGTTTTATACGCTCGTTTACGGATTCGGTTTCAAATTCCTGCCAATTCTCTCCAAAAAGCGAAACTTTTTCGATTTCGGGCGCGAGCGTGTCGGAAATGCCGGGAAATATTAAAGCGTCGAGCGCATTCATTTCTGCTCCGCTGCGCCCGGCAATTAAATGAACGTGATTCATTGAATTGAGAGTTCCGATGGCTTCGCCAGCTTCAAATTTTGTTCCGCGCCCGATGCGTAAACCGTTTATTTTCCTGCTTTCATCAATTGAAAATTGAAATCGTTCGTCGGTAAAAGGTTGATCATCCTTGTCGCGTCCGAAGCGGATGTGGATGTAGCCGATAGACGGCATTCGGATGAGTTCACGCGGAGTGGCAAAATTTTGAACCGTCATAGGTCGCAGAACTTTTTCCGAACGCACGAAACTTGCCGTTTCACCGTAACTGCCGACAATATCGAGTCCGTTGTGAAACCACGCGGCAGTGTCTTTTTCAGTAATCGCCCCGCGAATTTCGCCGAGTGTTCCGGCAATTTCCCGTTTCTTCTCCGGCGGATTGAAAGACCAGCGCGGAGGTTGTAAATTCCTAAACTCTTCGGGTGAAAATCTGCTTGCTTCAACTTCTCCGGCTGTCGTCTGTGTTCCAATTTCTTGACCTGTTAGCACTCTGATATTTTGGTTTTCAGAATCGGCGACAAATAAATTTCCGCTTTCATCCAGTGCCAGACCACTCGGACGACTCAGGCGTGAATTTCGCAGGTTTCCGTCAATAAATCCGGGTTTTGTGTTCGTAATTGTTTCAACCAGCGGATAAAATCTTCGATTAATAACTCTAATGGAATTTTCGTCTGTCACGTAAATAACGCCCAATTTATTGACCGCTACCGCAATCGGTTCGCTGAAACCGGCGGCGTGCAGAAATCCGTCAACCGAATCAGTTGTCGGGGCACTGGTTCCGCCGGAAAGCGTCCAGGTTTTTCCGTTTGCTTCGACAACCCGCAGACGTTTATTTCCCGTGTCGGCAACCAGAATTTTTCCGTCGCTCCACATTGCCAAGCCGCACGGCGTATCAAACCGGGCAAATTGTCCGTCGGCAGCATCGGCAAAACCCTGCTCACTTCCTGCAAGAGTTGATACTTTTCCGCTTTCGATAAGGCGAATCTTGTCATTATAAGTGTCGGCAACAAAAATTTTATTGCCCGAAACGGCAATGCCAATCGGTGCATTAAAAAGAGCTGTATTTACGTCGCCATCGACAAAACCTTTTTTGCCTTCGACACCGGCGACCGGTTCGATTTCCCCGGTCGAAATTTTTACTTTTTTTATTGAATGCGAACCCGAATCCGCGACGATTAAATCACCGTTTTTGTCAAAGGCGATACCGGAAGGCGTATTGAATCGATCAGTTAAAACCGCAAAAGCTTTCAAATTTGAAACACGCCAAATTTTGCCGGTTTCTCCGTCTGAGATAAACATTTCGTTGTCTTTCATGGCAATACCGAATGGCTCGCCGAATTTTTCGATCGGATTTTGTATTGTCCGCAGCATTGTCAAAGGAAGCTTTTGTGATTCATTTTTATGGCACGAAATACTGGTAGAAATTAATATCACAAAAAAACACAATCCAAAAAAGAATCGACAGGTAGTTAATTGTCCGAAGGTTTTACACACTTGAAATCTAATTTACGATTCGCAAAGGACAAAATGCAATTTGTCTGGTAATATTTTCTCATTCAAAATAACAAACAGGAGATTGACAAATGTTTTCTTTACAGGATTTAGTCGGACAGGAAAAAGGCAATGATGCCGTTAATCAAATAGGTCAGATGCTCGGTGCAGACCAAACAACGACCAACTCGGCGATCCAAATGGCTCTGCCGATGATCTTAAGCGCTTTAGCAAAAAACGCCGCCCAACCCCGGGGCGCGGAAAGCCTCGATAATGCTTTACAGGAAAATCATAACGGCGGGATTCTCAACAATTTAGACAGTTATCTAAATGCTCCGGATACAAATGACGGCATTGGAATTTTAGGTCATATTTTTGGTCAGAAGCAGGGGGCGGCAGCGCAGCATGTTAGCCAAAACAGCGGACTTGATATGGGACAAGTTGCGCAGCTGATGATTATGCTGGCGCCGATTGTGATGGGTTATCTGGGAAAACAAAAACAAAAGGCAAA
>JALZOH010000225.1 GCA_030857305.1 Acidobacteriota bacterium | reverse complement strand
GCGCTACTCAAAGGCGAAAAGTTCGATTTGGTTGTGCAAAAGGCGGTTGAATTAGGCGTTACAAAACTTGTTCCGCTCAACACGAAACGCGCCGACGCGAAATCGAAAGACAGCGAAAAAAAACTGGAACGCTGGCGAAAAATTATCATTGACGCGAGCAAACAATCAGGACGCGCCACGTTGATGCAAATTGAAATGCCGGTTGATTTCAAGGAGTTTATAAATTCTGCCTCAAAAATTTTCGGCGATGCAAATTTACTTTTATTTGCGGAGAGAAACGGAAGCGGTTTTTCCGGCGTCAAGACAAATAAAAAGGTCGTCGCAATTATCGGTTCGGAAGGCGGATGGGACGATGCGGAAATCGAATTTGCGCGTGACAAGAATTTTCAAATTATCACACTCAAAGGTAGGATTTTGCGCGCTGAAACGGCGGCAATTTCTATCGCCACAATTTTGCAGCATCGTTTTGGAGATATAAGTTAGAAAATCAAACTGCGGAAATTTAGGGAGAGAGATATTCCGCAGTTTGATTGTTCGTCAGCGAGAGAAGCGAGAAAATTTTTTATTAATCGACCTTCTTAAATTATAATTCGTTTCTTTGGAGTATCAAGCGTATATCTTTTCAAATATTTTTTATCTGCACTGCTTTAATTATTTCCTGCAAAAGTTTTTCAATAATTTCTACTTTTGTTGCCGTTACTTTAACTTTGGCTATTTCTTCCTCGTCCCGGATGAGGGAAACGTCAATCGTGATTGTTTCATCGGTATTAAACGTGTAAAATCCGCGCGGGCTTAAACCGTTTGTCGCCGTTGTCGCCTTTATATAATTGACCGCCGCGCCTTCGCCGCGAACGTTTGACGCGCTTTGTTCGAGCAGACGAACTTCGAGTTTTTCTGTAAGGCGCTCTTTGTCCGTGAATTTACCGGCTTCACGCAGTTCGGGCTGGAGGATGAGCGGCACTCTTTGGGCAAGGGGAAGCAGAAGTTGTTCTTCGCGCTCGATGCGTCCGATGTCAAAAGTTTTTGCGAAATTCGATTTAAAAAAACTCGGACGCTGCACGCCGCCGATGCCTTTTGCCAAGTTTTCCACTTTGTCTTCGGCGGAGGCGAACCATTTTTCGACATCAAGAAATTTACCGTCGCGCAAACCTTTGTCGTTGGTCATCGCTTCAATCAGAGAGTATGTGAGAAGTCCCTGTCGAAATTCGTTGGCTTCGTAGGAAACCGCGTCCGCCGCTGAACCCATCAAAATATAAAAGCCGGTGCGTTCGCGCAGGCGGTCGATTGAACGAACTTGCAGCGCGTCAACCGCTCTGGTTTGCGAAGTTAAATCCTTTTGCGCCGCGCCCGCCGCGCACGTGTCGAAAATCATCACCTTTTTGTCGGCTTTTATTTCGGAAACCCATTTTGCCAGTTCCAGGCTGTTGACGGTTTTGCTCAAACGCTCAGATTGATTGACCATTATGGCGCGGTCGAGCGTCGTCGCATCGCGCGTCGCATACAGATACATATCGGGAAACGCGCTTTCTTTGATGGCTTCCGCACTCGTAATCGCCGTGCCGTGTCCCGATAAATAAACAATCACGACATCTTCCGGCTTGGCTTTTTGGGCAATTTCGCTAAAAACATTCTGGTAATTTTGCTTGGTTGGTTCAAGCCGCTGAAAATCTGCCACATCAGGCAAACCGGCAAATTGCGAAGACTTTTCTTTTTCGGTGCTAAGCAGGCGCAGATGGACGCGCCCACAAGGCTTTTTTCCGGCTAATTCCTCATTGCAAAAGTATTTGCGGGCGGCGAGAGTAAGAGCCTTTGAAATATCTTCGGCATCTTTTGCCGCGTATCTTAAGTCAAGCGCGCTGCCTTCGTAATCGGAAATGCCGGAAACGACGGCGTAGAAATTTATCTCGGAAGGCTTTTTGTCGACCGATATTTTGATCACTTCAACGCCTTTCGTTTCAGCGCGTTCATTCCCCGAATTGAAATTTATTTCGCTGCCGCGGCTTCTGACGCTGCCGTCGAGGTTCCACGCGACAACTTCAATTTTATTCGCTCCCGCCCGAAGCCTTTTAGGAGGAATTTCCACCGTTAAATCCGCTTGTTTAGCGGTCGGCTCAAACGCTTTGCCAGCGCGTGCGTCACCGGTTAATTCATTGCCGTTGACACGCACTTCAACGCGCCCGATGCCGCCGCCGCGATTTCTTAATTTGATATTGAGCTTCGTTGTCTTTGGTTCAACCTTTTGCTCAACAATTTCCGGGTGAAGTTTAATATTTCCGATGGCGACAACCGGGCGCAGTGGCTGACGGTTAAAGCCCAGAAGCTTTTGCAGAAGTCCCGGCTCGTAATACATTTCCTTGAGTTGTTCAAGATTGATAATTTCTAAACCGTAAGAATAGTGCATCAATCTCTGCGCGTCTTCGGAAGCGTCGAAGCGTCCTTCGGGCGTAAAAACGACCCATTCCTGATCATCAATCGCAATGAGCGTGCCGATTTCCTTTTTTGTCTCGAAATCGCTGAGTTTAATTTGTGCTTTGTCTTGTTCAGCCTGGATTTTCCTGCCGTTGATATTAACAACATTAAAGCGGTTGTTACCCAACACCCAGGGCGGCACTCTTTCGTATTTTATCTCTTTCCCGCTTTCTACGTCCCACAGATTAAGGAAATTGACATTTCCGTTGTTGCTCGCCAGAGTTTTTCCGTCAAGCGAAAATTTAAGCGTGTCAACGCGAAAAGCACGGCGACCCAGACTTCCTTTGAGAATCTTCGGCGCTTGACCGGTTTCAATATTCCAGAGCTGCACATCTCCAAAAAAACCGACACCGCTCGCCAATCTTCTGCCGTCAGGAGAAAATGCCACCGAAAGAATTTGGGAAGAACGTCCGCGCAGTGTTAAAATTTCCAGTCCGGTTTCGATATCCCGCAACCTGATAGTGTGGTCGTGACTCCAAACACCGCTTGCTACCGTCTTCCCGTTTGGTGAAAATGCGACCGAAACAATATACCCGTTAGGCTCCGCAAAACTTTTTATTTCCTGTCCGCTGGCGACGTTCCAAGACTTAATGTTTTTATCAGCGCCGCCGCTTGCCAGCGTTCTCCCGTCGGGCGCAAACACAATCGACATTACACCTTCCGTATGTCCCGTCAGAGTTTTAATTTCCTGTCCGGTTTCGATATTCCATAATTTGATTGTTTTATCTGAACCGCCGCTTGCCAGTGTTCTGCCGTCGAGCGCAAACGCGACCGCGTTAATGCTTTCCGAATGACCGGCGAAACTTTTTATTTCCTGTCCCCCGGTGACACTCCACAATTTAATGGTCTTGTCCAAACTGCCGCTGGCGAGAGTTTTGCCGTCGGGCGCAAACACAATTGACATAACAGTATCGGCATGTCCCGTCAGAGTTTTAATTTCCCGCCCGGTTTCGATATTCCACAACTTTACGGTTTTGTCCCGGCTCCCGCTTGCTAAAACTTTTCCGTCAGGCGAAAATTTAACCGAAAAAACCCAATCGGAATGTCCTTCGATATTTTTAAGTTCCTCACCGGTTTCGACGTTCCAAAGCTTTATCAAATGGTCGCTGCTTCCGCTCGCCAAAACTTTTCCGTCAGGCGAAAAGACAACCGTATTAACCCGAGCGCCGTGTCCGGACAGAGTCCGAAGTTCCTGTCCGGTTTCGACGTTCCAGAGCTTGATGGTCTTATCAACGCTTCCGCTCGCCAAAACTTTTCCATCAGGCGAAAAGACAACCGAAAAAACCGTATCAGAGTGTCCGGTTTGCACGATGAGCTGCGGTTTGTAACGTTTTTCGTCAATGCTTTGCAGCTGCCGGTTTTGTCCAACGATGATTGCTGAAAAAATTGACAGGCAAATTGCCGCCCACGCGCCCGACATCAACACTCTCGCTGATTTACGTTTCAAAAAATTCAAATTATTTATTATTACATTCACTTTATTTTTCCTCGTGTTACTGATTTTTATAACAGCCTTTACATTAGTCGAGTGACGAAAATCAGAAAAAGATTACAGCAGGCGAATAAAACTTTACGATTTTCTCGAACGTCAAATTACAGCTATCACCGAACAATCTCAATATTGATATCTTTGGTTACCCAGTCGCTGACTGAAATTTCGATTGGTCCGGAGCGCTGGTTGGTCGCGGTTTGCGACAGTAATTTTGATAATGCGCTACCGTCGCGCGTAGCGGCTTTGGCAACGGCGGGCGATGTCAGAAGTTCCGCCGGAAAAGGCTCAGTTGTGGCAATCAATTTCAGAGTTTCTTTGCCGAGCGGCGTGTCTTCCGGTTTTCCGACTTGAAAAATTCCGTAACAGCCGCTTGCCGCAACACTCGTAAAAGGCAAATTCGGTTTTAGAGTTTCCTTGGCATTTTGCGTCGGATAGAGCAAATTAATTTTGCCGCTCGTCCCGATTGAATAGAGATAAACATAAAGATTCTTTTCGGAAGCATTGGTCATTTTCACGTAAAACAAATCGCCCGACTTAAATTGCAGAGATTTGTTTTGCTCAGCGGGCGTGACCGCGCATTTTGGCGGCGTGGAATTCGAATCAGTGACGTTGTAGCCGCCGAGTCTCACGAGTTCAAATTGAATCTGCTCGGTGAGTTTTGAAGCGGCGTTGGCGAGCAGACGCAGGTTTTCAACTCTGACGTGACTTTCGAGCGCGTCTCTAATGCTTTTCGCGGCGTTTTCATCAGTGGCGCGAACCCAAAAATTATAAAGCGGCATTCCGCTGCGATTCGCCAAAAAATAAATTTCCTCCGCGTCTGCCGGAATTTTTGCGTCCTTTACTTCCGGCTGCTCGTTTCCAAATGTAAAATCCTTATAAGTTCCGCGCACCACCGCCACATCCCAATTAGGTGTAATCACGTTACCTTCTTGTTTGGCGTTTAATCTTGGTAAAAGATTATTAACCTGAACTGTTTCAAGAAGTTCATTGTTTTTCAAAATATCTGCCAGCCGCGTCATCGCGCTCAATTGTGCTCCTCCTGAGGCGACTGGAAAATCAAGCGCGACTTTTCTTTTTTTATCACTGAAGTTCGGTGTTACAA
>JALZOH010000008.1 GCA_030857305.1 Acidobacteriota bacterium | reverse complement strand
GGTTTTTTTAATGACTCTGCCGTCGGCTTGCGGGCTGATAATTTTGGGCGAACCGATTATTCGCCTGCTTTATTCGCACGGGGGCGCGTTTAAGGAATCAGACGTGCCGATGACGGCTTGGGCTTTAACCGGCTACGCCATCGGTTTGACCGGATACGCGGCAATAAAAGTTCTCGCGCCCGCGTTTTATGCCCTCAACGATGCAAAAACGCCGATGATTATTGCCGTCTTTTCAATCGGTGTAAACGCAGCAGTGAGTTATTTTTTCCTCCAATTGCTTTCCGGTGTTGGTGTTTCGACCGAAAATCCAAATGGTTATGGTCACATCGGCGTAGCGCTGGCGACCTCGAGTGTTGCGCTGGTCAATTTTTTTGCACTTGCCTTTATAATGCGTAAACGCCTTTCGGGTATCGACGGCAGAGAAATTCTTTCAGCCTTTGTCAAAATCGCCATCGCGTCGGCAGTAATGTCAATTGTTTGCTATCTTAGTTATCAGTTTTTACTGGAGAAATTTGGAATCGAAACTTTAATATTTAGAGTTATCGAAGCCTTTGTACCGATTGCTTTAGGCGGAATCGTATTTATTCTAATGGCAAAAATTCTGCACATTAATGAAATTAACAAAATCTATAATGCTTTTGCGCGAAAGCTAGGAAAAAAAAATGGATAGTAAACAGGTTAATGAACAAACTTATCGTGAAAAGGTTTATGAAATTGTTCGCGCGATTCCAACGGGCAAAGTAATGACTTACGGGCAAATCGCGGAGATTCTCGGGGAAGGTTATACGCCGCGTACCGTCGGTTTTGTAATGCACGCGGCAGATACGCAAAACGTTCCGTGGCAGAGAGTGATCAATTCGCAGGGCGCGTGTTCGACGGGCAAAATGACGATGCCGGTCAATCTGCAGCAAAAAATGCTCGAAGACGAGGGTGTTAAATTTAACGAAAAAGGACGCTGCGATTTGAAAGTTTACGGCTGGATGCCCGAAGGTTTTGAAGAAAGAGAAGACGATGAAGAACAACCGAGTTTGTTCGAATAGTTCTGCTTAAAAACCCTTTTAAAAAGCATTTCAGTTCAACTTTTTACTTTTACCCTTTTACTTTTGCATTCCCACTTATCTGCCCCATTTTAATTTATTTCGCAAAACGTCAAAATAATTTCGGTTCGGCGGTTGGATCAGATTAAAAGTCGTGGCGCTTTTGTTAATGACAACCCGGTCTTTTGCCTGCAGAGAATAACCGATTTGTCCGTCGAGCGTTAAAACTACGCCTTCGTTTTCGTACTTTAAGTTTATAACTATCTCGTCAGTGTCAGGCACGACAATTGGGCGATTTGTCAGTGTGAAAGGGCAAATCGGCGTTAAAACAACAGCGTTCATCGAAGGAAAAACAATCGGACCGCCAGCCGAAAGGTTGTAGGCGGTCGAACCGGTCGGCGTGGAAATGATCAGTCCGTCAGCGCGGAAAGAATTGACAAAAAGATTGTTGAGATTTACTTCAACTTCGATAATCCGCGCCAGAGCGGCTTTGTTGATGACAACATCATTTAACGCGCGCCCGCTTGCCAGTTTCTCGCCGCCTCGCCAATGTTCGACATCGAGCATCACACGACGGTCAATTTCGTATTTGCCAGCCAGAATTTCATCGAGCGCGGGAAACATTTCCTCGATACGAAATTCCGTCAGGTAACCGAGACTGCCGTAATTTATTCCCAAAACTAAAACCTCGCGGTCTCCCGTCAGGCGCGCCGTTGAAATCATCGTCCCGTCGCCGCCAAGGACAACGATTAAATCCGCTTCCGATTGAAATTTTTCTATTTCAACGATTTCGATTCGGCATTTTTCCGGATCGAAATCTCCAGACTCTTCGCGCGGTTTGCAGATCAGCGAGATGCCGCGTTTTTCGAGCCACACGGAAAGCTCACACGCAGTTGTCCAAGCCTCTGTATGATTCGGTTTAACGACGACTCCGACGCATTTTATTTCTCGATTTGCCATTTTAGACTAAAAAGTTTTGTCGATGATTTATTGATAACTTGAAATTACAAGGTTTCAGATTTTACATATAAGTATTTCTTTTATATCCGAATTCGCTCGATTTATTAATATCATCTAACTCGCGTTCGCCGAGACGCTTAAAGCCGATTTTTTCGTACAATTTGTGTGCTTCGATAAATCTTGTATCCGACCACAAAATAATTTCGCTTCTGCCTTTTAGCGAGGCGAATTTAACGGCGAGCTTGGTAAGATTTTCTCCCAAACCCTGATTGCGAAAGTTTTTTCCGACATACAGTGACTTTAATTCCGCAGTGGTTTCGCCGAGCATAATGACCGCGACCGTACCAACGATTTCATTTCGTTCGGCAACTACCCAAAATTCTCCGTCTTTTGAATGAAAATAATCCTCAGGAGCGAGCAGATATTTTTCTTCCTTTTCAGTGTCGAGAATGCAGTCGTATTCCGCCCAAATGTCGGCAATTAGATTGATTATTTGCGGAACATCTTTTTTAATCGCGCGACGAATTTTCATTTAACAAGGTACAAAACAGAAAATTTCCGGACTTACAAATTAGGATTTTTTTTGACAAACTCCAAAAGGTTTTCGATATAAGATTTAAAGTTCGGACAACCGATATTGTGTGGTGCAAGCAGTTTGTTCGCCGCACTTGTATCATAAACTTGCGGAACAAAAAAATATGACACGCCCGAATGTGGGAGACCGCTGACCAAAGGGGAAAAAGGCAGCATCAAAGTTTTTTCAATGAGAATTGGCGGCGGTTTAATCACCGACTTTCTATTCGTCAAAGCTTCGCTGATAGTATCGAAAAGCTCTTCGGTCGTCAGCGGGTGCGGGTCAGCCAAGGCAACTGTTTTTCCAACCGCCTTTTCATCTTTTGCCAAAGCCGCAATACTTTCAACGACAAAATCAACCGGAACAAGATTAAGCTCTACCTTTTTGTTGCCGACATTGACAAAACGCAGAAGGCTCGGAAGCTTTCTTAAGTATCTTATCAAGTAATAAACGCCGTCATATTTAGCGGTTTCGCCTGTTTTTGAATCGCCGACCACTACTGACGGGCGGTAAATAGTCAGCGGAATATTTTCTTTTTTTAATTTCTCAACTTCCAGTTCCGCAAAATACTTTGACTTTTCATAAAAATTACGAAAACCGGTGCCGTGTTCGAGTTCGCTTTCATAAATTAAACCCTTGCGCAAACCCGACACATAACAGGTCGAGACATAATTATAACGGCGCAGATTCGGCATACTTTTGACAAAATCATTAATATTTATCGTGCCTTTAACGTTTACATCATAAGCTAAATCCTCTTTAACGGCTAAATCATAAACGGCGGCGAGGTGATAAACGTCGGTAGCGTCTGCTCGAATAATTTCAAGATCCGTCTCGGAAATGCCGAGATTTTTTTGCGTTATGTCGCCTTCGACGAGCGCAAAGTTTTCAAGGGGCGTATTTGTTTCTTCAGCGATTTTCTCAACATCCTGAATTGCCTTTTCAACAAAAGATGCTTGTACCAGCAGAAAAAATTGTGTGCCGGGCTTAGCAAGCCGCTTGACCAGCCTCTGCGCGATAAAGCCTGGAAAGCCGGTGAGAAAAATTGTTTCATCAAAATTCATAATTAATAATAGCCTTCGTTTTACCTCAGCTTTTTATTTATCTCATCCTTTTTTGAACTTTTCTACTATGTAATTTACACAAAAAAGGGCGGCAATCAAGTTCAGCGATATAGACGGTTCAAAATACTGCTGTGCCAAAACTTTTACACATTGACAACGACAATGTTAAAGTTCTAGTTGTGAAGTTTGGTAAACCATAAAATACGGCGGGTTTAGCGACATATTTTGGGAGTGAAAACAAAAAAAGAAAAAAATATTCAGCCAGCCGAAAATCTTTCGAGTGAATTGGGCGAGCAGCGTTGGTCTATCATAACGTTTGAAGGCATTGTCGAAAGCGACTTAACTTATAATGAAGCCGCTGCGAAAATAAAAAAGCTGGCGACGGAAAAAGTTCCCGGTCTGTGCATTGTGACAAACGAAGTTGCCGAAAATTTTTCGCGCTAAAACTCTAAAACAACTTTTCCAAAACTTTTATTTGACTCTAAATAATCGTGCGCCTCGCGGACGTCTTCAATCCGGAAAACCCTGTCCAGATTCGGCACAACCGTTCCTTTTTCAATCAACGGCAAAACATCTCTGACAAATTTTGCCGTCGCTTCTGCTTTCTCCGGCGCTGCCCGCGAACGCAAAACCGTCCCGAAAATACGCGCGCGTTTTGCCAAAGCCATTCCCAGATTAAATTCTGCCGTTGTTCCGCTGGTCAATCCGACCAAAATCAAGCGACCCATCGGTGCGAGGCTTTCTAAATTCGCGGCGAAATATTTTGCGCCAACAAGATCTAAAATCACGTCAACGCCTTGACCATCATTTTTATGTTGAATGATTTCAGCCAACGCTTTCGGATTCGATTCGACTGTGTTCGTTTCGGTAACGATTCCAAAATCCAATCCGAATTTATTGCATTGCTCTAATTTATCTGCGTTGCGCGAAGTTCCAATGGTTTTGATATTTTTAGCTTTCGCCAATTGCAGCGCGGCGAGTCCGACGCCTGAGCCGACGGCATGAATAAGCAGCGTTTCGCCTGCCTGTAAATTTCCTTGGGTAAAAATCGCGTCGTGCGCGGTGATAAACGCTTCGGGAACGCAAGCCGCTTCGACAAAATTTAAATTATCGGGAATTCTTGCCAGCAGCGATTCTTCCGTTAAAACAAATTCGGCTTGTGCGCCGCCCGCTGTAATGCCAAAAACCCGGTCGCCGATTTTGAAATTATTCACCTGATCGCCGATTTCTAAAACTTCACCCGCAAACTCCAAACCCAGAATTCTTTCGGGAAAATTTTTCGGCGCGGGGTATAGACCCTTACGCTGCAAAACGTCAGCGCGATTTAAGGCAGAAGTTTTCACCTTTACTAAAATCTGCGTTTCACTTGGCTGCAATGGATTTTCCACTTCGCGGATTTCCAAATTTTCCGCACCGCCGAATTCTTTGACATAAACTGCTTTCATAATTGTCTGAGAGGAAAACAGGATAACAGAAGCACACCAAATAAATAAAGTGTATTAAAATAAACGTATCAATTTATCTGTCAGGCAGACAAAAGTATTTTGTTTATCGTTTGATTAAATTTACATTGAAGTTATGCACAGCCCAATCCGCGTTTTAATTATTGAAAGTCAGACTCTGATTCGCATCGGTATTAAAACAATTTTACAGGCGCAGAAAGACATCGAAATTTTTGCCGAAGCCGAGACCGGCGATGAAGGATTTGAGATTTTCAAACACACACATATTGATGTCGTTCTAATGAGTTTACGGCTCGGTGAATCTTGCGCGATTGATGAAATCGGGAGATTTTTGCAAATTGCGCCGCGTGCAAAAATCATTGTCCTTGCTTCACACGCAGGCGACGCGGAAATTTCGCGCAGTCTCGAAAGCGGAGCGTTCGGTTACATTTGCACGGATGTTTCGGAAGCGGATTTGCTAAAGGCTATTCGCACGGTAACTTCGGGCAAAAAATTTATTCCGTTGAATGTAGCGGAAATACTGACGGAAAATTTCGGACAGGAAACGCTTACGCCGAGCGAGCAGAAAATTCTGCAAATGATTGTTAATGGAAAATCGAATAAACAAATCGCGTTTGATTCGAGCATCTCCGAGAACACGGTTAAAACTCACATTAAAAATATTTTTGACAAACTCGGTGTTTCCGACCGAACTTCTGCGGCAACGCTGGCAATCAGGCGTGGTCTGGTGCGCGCCGATTTATAAAGGAAATCACCCGAAAGTGTGAGAAAAATATCCACTCGCTTAGTGATTTCAAACGACAAAAATTCGGTTATTCTAATTTCAGAACAGTTGGTAACAACCAAAATTATTACAAAAGGGGTTTGACAAAAAAATGATTAAAATAAGAAGAAACGAAGAACGCGGACACGCCAATTACGGTTGGCTCGACACGCATCACACATTTTCTTTTAATACTTATTACGACCCGGACTTTATGGGTTTTCGCTCTCTGCGAGTGATAAACGAAGACAACGTGGCAGCTGGTCAGGGTTTCGGAACGCACGGGCACGCCGATATGGAAATTTTAACTTACGTGACGAGCGGCGCGCTGGCGCACAAAGATTCGACCGGCGGCGAAGAAATCTTGCGTCCGCACGAAGTTCAGCGAATGACTGCCGGAACGGGAATCCGGCACAGCGAATTTAATCCGTCGGCAAAAGAGGAAACACATCTCTATCAAATCTGGATTGTGCCGGAAACAAAAGGTTTAGAGCCGGGTTATGAACAGACGTATTTCGCGCCCGAAGATAAAAAGGGAAAATTAAAACTCGTCGCTTCGCGCGGCGGCGATGACGGTTCGGTTAAAATCAATCAGGACGTTTCGCTGTACGGTTCAATCTTAGCCGAGGGCGAAGAAGTTTCGTACGAATTAAAACCAAATCGACACGCCTGGCTGCAAGTCGTGAAGGGAACACTTGAACTAAACGGTGAAAGCTTAGAGACAAGCGATGGAGCGGCGGTGAGCGATGAAACTCTGCTGAAGATTAAATCGCTCAAAGACGAAACCGAGTTTTTGCTTTTTGATTTGAATTAATAAAAATTTATAAAATCAGCGAACATTTAAAGCAAATTTGAAGTAAATAAACACAGAAAAGAAAATTAACAGGAATGAAAGGAGTAAACAGGGACAAAGAGATAAAATCGAAAATTTTTCTTATCCCTGCAAATCCTCTTTATTCTTAGTTAATTATTTCAAAATCCACCTAATCTGTTTTGTCAATTTCCTATTTTTACGGTAAATAACCTTTCAAATTATATTGTTTGACTTGTATCTATCTTCTCAATATGAGAATGTTTAATCAATAAGTCAAACAATATGCACGTTATAAGTCGACGAAAATTAAAAGAATTTTGGGTAAACAATAAAGAATCAGAGACTGTTTTGAATAATTGGTTTCGGATAATGAAAACGTTTAGACCTCAAAATTTTGCAGAACTGCACACGATGTTTCCTGGGGCGGATTTGGTCGGCAGCTGCACAATTTTTAGTGTCAGCGGTAATAAATACAGACTTATAACTCGCATTAACTTTCGTATTCAAAGAATTTATATTCTTTATGTTCTGACTCATAAAGAATATGATTTGGACAAGTGGAAAAAAGATTGCGACTGCTGAAAAGGAAATACAAAATTATGACACTCAATAATAAAATTTACGGTTCGCTTTTAGCCGAAACTCTACCACGCAAAATTGACACCGAAGCAGAAAATGAACGCATCTTGAAAATTATTGAAGATTTGATGCGAAAAGGTGAAAACAATATTTCACCGGAAGAAGAAACGCTTTTAATATTGCTTTGTGAACTCGTCGAAGAGTTTGAAGATAAAGCCTATCCTATAGGCGATGTCCCGCCGTCGGAGATGCTCAAATTTATTCTTGAGCAACGCGGAATGAAGCAGAAAGAATTATTGCCGGTGTTCGGATCGGAAGGCATTATTTCCGAGATACTGAACGGAAAGCGCATTATTACGTCCGGACACGCCCGGAAATTAGCAAAATTCTTTAATGTTTCAGTTGAGTTGTTTGTTTGAGAGGGAAAAAGAATTAAAATTCTCGTGTGAATCAAAAACAAGCAACTCCGAGAGACGCGGCAGCCGTTATTTTATTAAACCAAAGCTTAACCGAAGTTCTTTGGGCGCAACGCAATCCGAATCTCGCTTTTCTCGGCGGCTATCACGCTTTTCCCGGCGGGAAACTTGAAACGACCGATGCGGAAACAAAAGTTTTCAATTGCAAAGACGCGGAACTTGCGAAATTCATCGCGTGCGCGGTGCGCGAAGCATTTGAGGAAGTCGGCGTTTTGCTTGCTCGCAACGGCGAAAAACTGACCAGAGGTCAACGCGCTTCTTTGCACGATGATTTGATTTCAGGCAGATTTACTTTTGCTGAAATTCTCGCGCACTGGAATTTATGGATTGATGCCGAAGATTTTATTTACACAGGTTTTTGGACAACTCCAGCTTTTTCGCCGGTTCGCTTTAAGACAAGATTTTTTCTTGCTGTTTGTCCTCCCAAACAAGAACCTTATGCGGCAATCAGCGAACTGCAAAATGTCGAATTTATCAAGCCGCGGGATGCGTTGCGCCGATGGGAAAAATCAGAAGTGTTGATTGCGCCGCCGGTTTTATTGTCGCTTAAAGAATTAGCCGCCGACGTGCGCGAATCAAGAGAACAAGAAAATACAAATTTAACAATCCAAAATAAAGGAACAAAGTCTGAAATCGTTCGTTTTCCACCTTCCTCTTTTCATTTCTCCGAATATCTGTCTCTCTGTGCTGAAAAGCTGTTAAAAAAATCTCAACAAAGCGACGGTCAAATCAAATACATTGAACTCAACCCGCGCATCGTCTGTTTTCCTCTCAAAACAGATACGCTTCCGCCTTCAACGCACACCAATTGTTTCGTTGTCGGGCGCGAAGAATTCATCATCGTTGACGCGGCTGCCAGAGAAAAAGCCGAGCAGGACGCTTTACACAAACTAATCGATTCATTCGTCGAAAAAGGTTTTGTCTGTCAAAGAATTATTATTTCACATCTGCACCAAGACCATTTTGGCGGCGAAACCATTTTGCAGCGACATCTATCTGATAAATTCGGACTGCGCGTGCCACTCGCGGCGCACAGATTAACGGCAGAAAGTTTGCCAGGCGAAATTAAAATTGACCGATTCATCGAAGGCGACGAAGTTATTCAATTAAAAGACAAAACAGGCAAGATTTTTGAACTAAAAGTTTTGCACACGCCCGGACACGCTCGGGGGCATCTATGTTTTTACGATGAAGAATCAGGGTTTTTGCTCGCTTCCGATAATGTAGTCGGGTCGAGTTCGGTCATCATCGCGCCGCCGGAAGGCAATATGCGGGATTATTTAGATTCGCTTGAAAAAATGAAAAATTTGCCGAATCTCAAATTCTTATGCGGCTCACACGGAGCCGCGCATTTTGACGCGAGAACTAAGATTGATGAATATATCGAACATCGTCTCAGGCGTGAGCTGGAGATTTTGAGCGCGGTTCAAGAGGGGGCGTTGAAGACGGATGAAATTGTTGAAAAAGTTTATACCGACGTTTCGCCGGAGCTGTATCAACTCGCCGAAAAATCGGTCGAAGCGCATTTGGAAAAACTTAAAATGGACGGGAAAATTTGAATCTGATTTTTTTGGTCAGTAGCGCAAGCGTGAGCGCGATCTTCGGGTGCAAAGCCCGCGCTCACGCTTGCGCTATCAAATATAAAGCGCGTTCATTTCGCTTTATCTGCAATTAACTACTCTTTTTCCGCTTCCAAAACCAGCCGAAACGGAAAATATCTCTTTACCGAAATCTTTTTAAGATTGGCTGCGCGCGCTAATGCTTTGAGTTCTTCCACGTTAAACGAGCGCAAAATTGAAAGCGACCCATCTTCGCGGACAAGCGGACTGATGCGAAAACCCGCGCAAAAAATTTTGTAAAAGAAATATGCTATCGGGTGGCGATGAAGGTCGATAATATAAATTTTGCGGCGGGTGACGCGCGATATTTCATCTAAAATTAGCACGACATTTTCATCAGTGAAATGATGCGTAAAAAGCGAACAAATAGTGTAATCAAAAGAATTATCGGCAAAGGGAAGTTCCCGCGCATCACCGCGAACGGCAGAAATCTCCGCAAATTTTTTTGATTCTTCGAGAATGGCTTTTGCCGAACGCGCGTTTAGTTCCAAGCCGTAAAGCCGCGATTTTCGATTTTGCCGTCGCGCGAATTTAGCGGTAATCCGCAGCAACTCGCCCGAACCCGCGCCGACATCGAGGACCGAAAAGTTTTTCAAGTCTGTTTTTTTAATTTCTCGCAGAAGAGTTTTTTTTAATGCCCGGATGTCGCCAGCAAAACGATTGACAAGCCGAATTTCACGCAAAAAAACGTCGTATTCCTCCGGCGTGTAATCGCCTGTATCAATTCTTTCAAGTTGATGGCTGCGCGCTTTAAACACGAAAAGAAGAATAACAAAATAACAATAAAAAATGCGATCTTAAAATCTTTTGTTCGTCTTTGAAATAATTTTTGATATTAATTATTGACGCCCGGCAGCCGATGCGGTTAAGTTTTTGGTTAAAGATATGATGGCAAAAGAATTTTATTTCGTGAGCGATTTGCACTTCGGCGGTGACGGCTCATTGATGGTTTGCGATTTCACCGAGGAATTTATTGAGTTTTTGCGGCGGCTCGCGCAAAAAACAGAAGAAACCGAATTAATCATCGCGGGCGATACATTCGGTTTTTGGGAACTGACAACCGTCGCGGGTACGGCGCAACTCGACGAAATTATTAAACATCACGCCGGAATTTTTGAACAGTTCATATTAACCGGCGAGAAAATCCGGATCACAATGATGGTCGGAAATCACGATTACGATTTGGCTTGCGATCCGGTTTATACCAAAAAACTCCGAGCTTACAATATTCACCTCGACACGTCGCTCGAACTCACGCGCGAAGTCGGAAATAAAAAAATCTGGATTGAACACGGACAGCAGATTGATCCGTATAATGCCGCGACCGAATACGGCAACATTAGGGCTCTGCCGCTCGGCTATTTTATTACGGAAAGCCTCGTGAGCGGCGCGAGCAAATACTCGGTTTTCGGCGCCAGCGACTGGCTCAAAGACATTCGTTCGGTTGACGTGCGCTCAATTCCCGACTGGCTTGTGTCGAATTATTTCTATCACGAAATGAATCTTCTTCTGCGGTGGCTACTCGTTCCTTTTCTTTTGCTTCTGACGATTACCGCCGCCGCGCTCATCGCTCAATTTTTGCAATACGTCGGTGTTTTTGACGTCAATGTTTTGCTCGACAATCCACTCGTACGCGCTCTTGGTCTGTTCGGCAACATCTTGAGCTGGATTATTACGGCGAGTATGTTTGTTTGGTTTTTCGTCATTGTCGTCAGCGTTCCGCTCTACATCATTTACCGCGATATTCGCCGCACGCTTTTTCGGATGCAGCTTTTTCCGTCTTTCAAATCTGCGCCGACCAACGAAGCCAACAACATTTATCTTGAACGAGCGCGAGCCGTCTTCCGCGACAATCCGGAAGTCTGCGCCTATATTTTCGGACACACGCACGACGCTTTTCTTGTCAAAGAAAACGGGCGCGTCATCATCAATACGGGAACTTGGCTAAAAATCTTAAAGCGAGTCTCCGTCAGATTCGGATTGCTGCCCGGCATTTATTACCCGACCTTTCGGCTGAACTATTTTAAGATTTACGCCGAAGCGGAAAAAATTGTCGTCAAATACGTCGAATTATCAAAAAAACCGACCGAAAAATTAACGCTGCTCCAACGCTTTTTAATCATTGGCAGAAAGCCTGAATTAGGAAAATCCATTCCGGCAAAAACCGTTTTGTAATTACTTCTGAGATTGGTTGAATTTTTGTTGTAAAAATTACAAATTGCTTTAAAATATATTCCGTACAAGATTTTTATCCAGAGTCGTTTTTGATATAACACGATATTTGAGTGTTATGTTGATTCGTTGGGGATAATCATTAGTTGGACGGCTTGCTCTTCGCCTTGAACAGTTTAAACTTGAAAAAGTCTGGCTGCTATCGTCTCCTACGGGCACAACGATAAATAAAACGCTTAATAAAAGTGTCTATCCAAAGTTATGAAGGTTTATTACTATGTTTAAGCTATCGGATATAGGACGCAAAACAATTTTGCTTGTATATTTTTTAGTCGGTTTGATTGCTGTCATTGCACTTATCTTAATTGTGCAAATTAATAGTCAACAATCACAAGTTTTCACCCAAAAAGAAAAGGACAAACTAATCAAACAAATTGAGAGTTCGGCAGAAGTTCCATTTAATGTTGTCGGGAACGATGACAGTCCTTTCAGAATTGTTGAAGCGAAGACTAAAGAAATTTCTGGCGTAGAGTTCACACGCCTGACGCAGAAAACAACTGATTTTTCAACTGTCATGAGTGTTCCCGAAGTTAAATTAATGAACACATCGGGTAAAACGATTACAAGTTTTTACCTGATTGTCAAAAATGCGGAAACGCAAAGCGCTCGTGGTTTTATTAAATCTGATGTTTCTATAGCTCCCGGAGAAACTTACATAATCACTCGTGATTACTTTGCTAAACCGAAGAAATCAACAGTATCTGATAGCAATGGCGCCGAGCAAAATCGGGAACAGACAGAATGGGATTCAGAAGAGTTTTGGTTGAAATTTAACAAGAGTCCCGATGTATTTGTAACAGTCGGACAGGTAACTTTTCAGGACGGAAGCCAATGGGTAGCTGGCGAGCGAGAGCGAGTTAAGTAGTTTTATAAATTTATTTGGCAATAATGTATTGACAATCCAAAATCTAAAATCCAAAATCCAAAATAAAAAGTGTCCGAAGAAACGAAGAAAGATAACGAAGAAGAGGCGATCGAGAAAACTTATGATTGGAGCGTGACAAAACGTCTGCTTCGATATCTTAAACCGTATTGGAAAATGGCGGCAGTGGCGCTTGCGCTGACATTTGTCACGAATATTTTAATCAGTCTGCAGCCGTATTTTACCAAAGTGGCGGTTGATGATTTTATCACACCCAAGAAAACCGACGGCATCTGGCTTTTTGCCTTCGCTTTTTTCTGTCTGTTTCTTTTTCGGTTCATTTTTTCATACGTTCAGGAAATTCTGCTCAACATTGTCGGGCAGAAAGTAATGTTTGACCTGCGCACCCAGATTTACACCAAACTTCAACAACAGGAAGTTGCCTATTACGATAAGTATCCGGTCGGACGAATTATCACTCGAATAACTTCCGACGTTGACGCGCTCAACGAGCTTTTTACCTCGGGCGTAATTGATGTTCTGGGCGATTTGGTGATTATTTTCGCCATTATCGGAATGATGTTCTGGCTTGATTGGCGGCTCGCGCTCGTGTCTTTAGTTACTGTGCCTTTGCTTTTTGCCGCTACAAACTGGTTCCGCAAACACGCCCGCGAAGGCTTCGACAAAGTGCGAACGCGCACCGCCAAACTCAACGCTTTTCTGCAGGAGCATATTTCCGGCGCGCAAACCGTCCAACTTTTTAACGCCGAGGCAAAAGCGGAAAAAAACTTTCACGATATTAACGACGATTACCGCAACGCCAATATCGAAACGATTTACTATTATTCGATTTTTTACCCGATGGTTGATTTTATCGGTGCAATCGGCATCGCTCTGGTGATATGGTTTGGCGGCTATCAAATTCTAACCGGTTTATCCGCCAGCGAAACGGCATTAACGATTGGCATTGTCATTGCCTTTGTTCAATATTCGCAACAGCTTTTCCAGCCGATTCGTGATTTATCCGATAAGTTTAATGTTTTACAGGCGGCAATTGTCGCATCGCACCGGATTTTTATACTGCTTGATTTACCGATCCAGGTTAAATCGCCGGAAATGCCGAAAAGAAACGGAAAAGCTACGGGCAGAATCGAGTTTCAAAATGTCTGGTTTGCTTATAAAAAAGACAACTGGGTTTTAAAAGATGTCTCCTTCACAATCGAAGCGGGTGAATCAATCGCTCTGGTCGGTCACACGGGTTCGGGCAAAACTACCGTCACAAATCTTCTGATGCGCTTTTACGACGTGCAGAAAGGAAAGATTCTGCTCGATGGCGTTGATGTGCGCGAATGGGATTTGAAGGCTCTGCGCGAAAATTTTGCCGTCGTTTTGCAGGACGTATTTTTATTCAGCGGTTCGCTCGCCGACAACATTCGGCTTGGAAATAAAGAAATCTCCGATGAAAAAATAGAGTGGGCGGCGAGGGAAGTTCACGCCGACGAATTTGTACAAAAACTGCCTGGAGAATATCAATCTCTGGTCAAAGAGCGCGGCGCGGGGCTTTCCGTCGGACAAAAACAACTGATCAGTTTCGCGCGGGCTTTAGCTTTTGAGCCTTCAATTCTAGTTCTGGACGAAGCGACAAGTTCGATTGATACAGAAACCGAACAGCTTATTCAACAGGCGGTTGACCGCGTCATGCAGGAGCGAACCTCGCTCGTCGTTGCGCACCGGCTTTCGACAATCCAAAAGTGTGACCGGATTTTAGTTTTTCATCACGGCGAACTGCGCGAAGCGGGTACGCACAATGAACTGCTCGGGATGCGCGGATTTTACTGGCGGTTGTATAAGCTGCAATATGTTGAAGAAAAACTTCAAAGTCAGGCGCCGATTGTAAACAATCAAAATCTAAAACTCGAATCCGGTTCGGTCGGTTAAAGAACGAGTCAAACCGACAATTCCAAAAACTTTCTCTCCCTCTATAACAGTTTGAACAAAGTGATTTTTCTGTTAAACAAATAATATTTTTTGAAATCTCTGAGAAAATGTAAAAAAACCTTTTCAAATTCTCTTAAAAGCGTTAAAATTCTTCCTTAACACATATAAAATCTGTCAGCTAAGAGTTATAATTTTCACACACTTTGAAGTAGGTTTGCTGGAGATTATAATTTGTTAGAAAAAAATGATAATTGTTTACCAAAGACTCATTCAATTTCAGTTGAAAAAGTAGCTGTCGCAAATCTGCCAACGCAAATTGGCGAATTCAAAATCGCAGGCTATCGTTCATTAACGAGCAATGAGGAATTTGTTGTTCTTTACAAAGGTCAAATGCTGGCAGACGTTCCAACGCTCGTCCGAATTCATTCGCAGTGTTTGACGGGCGATGTTTTCGGCTCAATCAAATGTGATTGCGGACTACAGCTTGAGAAAGCGATGGAACTAATCGAAGCGGAAGGATTTGGCGCGATTGTTTACCAGCAGCAGGAAGGACGCGGAATCGGTATTATCAATAAAATTCGCGCCTACGCTTTGCAGGATGAGGGGGCGGACACGGTCGAAGCCAATGAAAAACTTGGTTTTGCGGTTGACGGGAGAAATTACCAGCAGTGCGCGGAAATTCTTTTCGATTTGGGGCTTTGCAAAGTGCGTGTCATGTCAAATAATCCTGATAAAATTGAAGCTCTCGAAAAAGCCGGTTTACAAGTAATTGAGCGGGTGCCGATTGAAGTTGAGTCAAAAGAACCCGCTGCGCATTACCTGCGCACAAAACGAATGAAATTAGGTCATTTGCTAGATTTTACTTAAATTGCTCTCCTAAAGTTTTGGGCAATTAAATGAAAGGAGTTAGGTCAATGAAAAAAAACAGCTCATTTGTCGTTTGTATTTTAGTTATATTTCTTATTTCTACAGCCGTCATCCAAACTAAAGCCGAAACATTCTCCGGCTATTCTTTTCAACAAAATAGAAACACTATTAACGGACACGTTTTTGATCAACAGAGAAGACCCGTCGCTCAAGTGTTTGTTGAACTTCAAAACGAAGTTTACAGCACTATTGCGCGAACCAAAACAAATGGCTCGGGACGTTACTTCTTTAGCGCTCTTTCCGCCGGAAGATTTATTGTTCGAGTATTACCCTACGGCACAAATTTAGAAGAGCAATCTCAAGAAGTTGAAATAGTTAATTTTGTCATGTCGGGCAGTAATACTTCGGAAAGTGCGCAAAAAGATTTTTATCTCCGCGTGCGAAAAGATGGCAGTGAAATAAATTCGGCGCCGGGAACGGTATTTGTCCAGGACGTTCCTGAAGACGCGAAAAAGAAATATGAAAAAGCCATTGCTGATCTCGGTGGAAAAAGAGTAGAAATTGGAATTGAGGAACTACAAAACGCAATCAAGTTATTTCCTACTTATTATTTAGCGCTGGAAAGGCTCGGGCGCGAATACATTAATCAACAAAAATATGAGAATGCCCGAGATAGTTTTGCCAAGGCGGTTGCTGTCAATGCGCGCAGCTTTAACGGTTGGTATGGATTAGGCTATGCGAGCTATGCTTTGCGTCAATCGGAAGCTGCCGTTGAAGCAGCAGAGAAGGCGGTGGCTCTCAACTCTAATTCAGTGGATGCCGTGCTATTTTTGGGTATTTCAAAGCGGCAGGCTAAACGGTATGAAGAAGCTGAAAAGTCTCTAAAACATGCTAATAAGTTGGCAAAAGGAAAAAGTCCGGACGTTCATTGGAATTTAGCACTCCTTTACGCGCATAACCTTAAACGTTACAAAGATGCTGCGACTGAACTTGAGCTTTATTTGGTAGCCAAACCTGATGATCCGAATGTCGCTAATATAAGAAAATTAATAAAACAGTTCCGCGAGAAACCTTCCTCCTCCAGCTAATGCGGGTTGGTATATGCAGGTAAAGACCTTCTGTAATGGCAAAGATGATTTACCCACCCAGGCGGTGCTAAATCATTGCGCAAACCGCAATACTCTCATTGCGTAATGGCTCTAAAGCGAGATTTAGCGATAGAACTTTGGGGCGTTTTTTTGTGCGGAAAATCTTTTAAGTAAGCAACTAGAAATTTTTTTATATTGAGGAGTCTTGGAGTTTTTTAAGACGAGAGCCATGTCAGTAGCCCTCCCTCACGGTCGGGCTACTGACACGCTCGAGCAAGCTGTACACTGCCTCGATAACTGCTCTAGGCGCTTTTAAAAACTCCGCAACCCTCATTTAATTATAAAATGCCGCCGTCAGAAC
>JALZOH010000224.1 GCA_030857305.1 Acidobacteriota bacterium | reverse complement strand
TATTTTTACTTTTCCGGCGTATCTTTTTTCAACCAAAAATGTCAGTGCAAGTTCGTTACTTAATTCGGTTACTAAGTCCATATTTTGCCTTAATATTTGTGATCAAATACAGATTTCCTCAAATCTGCTTTGGTCAGATTTACCATGAACGAATCGAATGCTATCGCGGCGATGTTAGAATAGTATTAAATCAATGTTAAATGTTCAAGCGGACAATTTAAATGATTTTCCAATTTCAATTATAATCTGAGTTAAGCTATTCAAAACGAATTCGGCGAGAGTAGCAAAATCAAATGCTTTTCAATTCGAATAATCGTAATTTCCCGCGTTTTCTATAAAAAGCGGCTGCAGAGAATTAATCCTACAGGTTTGTATTTTCTAAAAACACCTGAAAATTTATGTTTTTAAACGACTCGAAAAAATTCCTGGCTATCGTTGCGATTATGTCAGTGCTCGCCGGGTCCGCTTGTTTTAGCGGCAGACGCGGCAAAGGCGACGCGATAAAAATTCAGGGCGCCGGTTCGTCGTTCGTCAATCCGCTGATGCAAAAGTGGGTCAGCGAATACGGTAAACTCAACCCGAATATCAGAATCGACTACCAATCAATCGGTTCGGGCGGCGGCGTCAAGCAAGTGAAAGAGAGAACGATTCAATTCGGAGCCTCGGATGTGGCGATGAACGACGCGGATTTGAAATCCGCGAGCGGCGAAATCATCCATATTCCGGTGATTCTCGGCGCGGTTGTTTTAACTTATAACTTAGCGCAGGTCGAAAAACCTTTGCGCTTTTCGCCGGACGTTATTGCTGATATTTTTTTGGGCAAAATCGCGCGCTGGGACGACGCGCGAATAAAAGCGGAAAACCCGGAAGCGAATCTTCCAGCCGCTGACATTACGGTTGTCCACCGTTCTGACGGAAGCGGAACGTCTGCCGTTTTTACAAATTATTTATCAAAGGTCAGCGCGGAATGGAAAGAAAAAGTCGGTGAGGGAACTTCGCCAAGCTTTCCCGTCGGTTTGGGCGGCAAAGGTAACGAAGGCGTTACCGGACAAATCAAGCAGACGCCGAATACAATCGGTTACGTCGAACTCGCCTATGCCGTCAAAAACAAATTACCCGTCGCGGAAATAAAAAATCGCGCCGGCAGTTATGTCGTGCCGAATTTTGAAACCGTCAATAACGCTGCGGCAGAAACTATCAATGACACGCCCGATGATTTGCGCGTGACGATAACCGACGCGGCGGGCGCAAATGCTTATCCGATTTCAAGTTACGTCTATGTTTTAATCTACAAGGATCAACCCGACGAAGTTCTCGGCAAAGCGCTTGTGGAATTTCTAACCTGGGGAATAAACGACGGCGAAAGATTTGCCGAAAATTTATATTACGCCCCCTTACCGCAGGAAATGGTTAAACGCGCTTCGGCGAAAATCGGTCTGGTGGCGCACAACGGAAAATCGTTGCGAGCGGAGATAAACAATGTCCAGTGAAGCAACCGGAAACGGTTTGGGCGGTGGCGAACTCTCCGGTGCAAAACCTAAGCAAAACAATATTTTAGGCGACAAAATCTTTCGAGTCGCGTTGACGGCGTGCGCCGCGGTGATTTTGCTGATTGTGCTGGCGATGATTGCCGTGATGGCGCAGAGTTCGTGGCTTTCGCTCAAAGAATTCGGTTTCGGTTTTTTAACGGGGCGAGTTTGGGATCCGGTCAAAGGCGAGTTCGGCGCGCTACCGTTTATTTACGGCACAATCGTTTCGGCAATTTTAGCTTTGCTGATTGCCACGCCAATTTCTATCGGGGTTGCTATTTTTTTGGTCGAACAAGCTCCGAAATCGGTGGCGCGTCCGATGGCTTTTCTCGTCGAGCTGCTGGCGGCGATTCCGTCGGTGGTTTACGGTTTGTGGGCGATTTTTGTGCTGGCGCCGCTTCTGCGCGTTTATGTGCAGCCGTTTCTGCAAAAAACTCTGGGCTTTCTACCGTTTTTTCAAGGCACGGCGACCGGAATCGGAATGCTGACGGGCGGGATCATTCTGGCGATTATGATTACACCGATTATTACGGCAGTCGTCAGAGACATTCTGGAAGCCGTGCCGGTGACGCAGCGTGAAGCGTCGCTCGCGCTCGGCGCGACAAAATGGGAAACAACCAAAATAGTTTTGGCAAACGCCTCTTCGGGAATTGCGGGCGCGATTGTTTTGGGTTTAGGACGGGCAATCGGCGAAACGATGGCGATTACGATGATCATCGGCAACCGTCCGCAAATCAGCGCCTCCCTGTTTGACCCGGCTTACACGATTGCTTCGGTGATTGCCAACGAATTTACCGAAGCGACCGGTGATTTATACTTAAGTGCTTTGGTTGAAATGGGATTGATTTTGTTTCTCGTAACATTTATCGTAAACGGTTTGGCAAAACTTTTGATTTTGAGCGTGGCTCGGCGAACGTCCTAAACTCATCGAGCAGGAAGACAAAAGTTTTGGGATGATTTGTAAATAGCGGAATGGATAAAAGACGTTTAACAAATACAATTATGACAACGCTGACCGCTGCTTGCGCGTTTGGCGTCGTTAGTATTCTGCTGCTCGTTTTGTGCTACATCGCTTATCAGGGAATTTCTTCTCTGACTTTTCAGTTTCTGATTGAAACGCCGAAACCGGTCGGCGAAGGCGGCGGCATCGGCAACGCGATTGTCGGCTCTCTGATTCTGCTCGGTTTAGCGTCCCTAGTCGGCATTCCGTTTGGTATTGCCGTCGGAACTTACCTGGCGGAAATGGGCGACGGCTGGTTTGGAACAACGGTTCGTTTTGTGGCGGATACGATGATTGGCATTCCTTCAATTGTCTTTGGAGTTTTCGTTTATGCGCTCGTGGTTTTGCAGCAGGGTTATTTTTCGACGCTCGCGGGCTGCATCGCGCTTGCCTTGATTATGATTCCGATTGTCACGCGCACGACCGAAGAAATGATTCGCCTGGTGCCAAAATCGATGCGTGAAGGCGCGCTCGCGCTTGGCGCTCCGCAGTGGCGCGTAACCTGGGACATCGTAATTCCTGCCGCTATGACGGGCATCGCAACGGGCGCGATGCTTTCGGTTGCGCGCGTATTGGGCGAAACCGCGCCGCTTCTTTTTACCGCTTTCGGTAGTCGTTTTTACAATATTTATCTGGACGAACCGATGGCGTCGCTGACCGTTCAGATTTATAATTATGCGATTTCGCCTTTCGAGGAATGGCACGACAAAGCTTGGGCGGCGACACTTGTTCTTGTAACTTTAATTTTATTTATTAATATTATCGTGCGCTTTATCACGCGCAAAAAGTATTAAGACGGAAGCCCGCACGTCGGGTAAGGGCGAGATTTTATTATCTTAACCGAATATATAAATGAGCAAAATCAGCGTTTCAGACTTAAATTTTTTCTACGGTAAAGCGCAGGCTCTACACGACATCTCGATTGATATTCCCGAACGCGAAGTGATCGCGTTCGTTGGTCCTTCGGGCTGCGGTAAATCAACTTTCCTGCGCACTCTCAACCGGATGAACGACACGATTCCGTCTGCCCGTGTCGAAGGGCGTGTAACGATTGACGGCAAAGATATCTACGAGCCAAATACTGATGTCGCTTCCCTCCGGCGCAAAGTCGGAATGGTTTTTCAAAAATCGAATCCGTTTCCGAAATCAGTTTTTGAAAATGTCGCCTACGGCATACGCATTAACGGAATTCACAAAAACAAAGCTGATTTGAACGAACGAGTCGAAAAGGCACTGTTTGATTCCGCGCTGCTCGACGAAGTAAAAGACCGTATGAACACTTCTGCTTTTGGTCTTTCCGGCGGACAGCAGCAACGTCTCTGTATCGCGCGGGCATTAGCCGTGCAGCCGGAAGTTATTTTAATGGACGAGCCGGCTTCGGCGCTCGATCCGATAGCGACGCAGAAAATCGAAGAACTTGTCGTTGAACTGAAAAAACAATATACAATCGTTATCGTCACGCACAATATGCAACAAGCGGCACGGGTGTCCGACCGCACGGCGTTTTTTATGCTCGGCAAACTGATTGAGGTCAATCCGACACAAAAAATGTTTACCAATCCGGACGAAAAATTAACCGAAGATTACATCACCGGCAGATTCGGTTAATTTTTACCGAACTCGTTTAAAATTTAAGTAACACGTCGTATTTTGTGGTAAATTATAATAAATGGATCATCGAATTATAGATCAACAATTAGACCTTTTGCGCGACAAACTTCTGCTGCTCGGCGGAACGACCGAAGCAGCATTGCAGCGCGCGATGCGCTCTCTAACCGAGCGCGACAGCAAACTTGCCAAACAAGTTTTGGACGACGACAAGATAATTGACCAGATGGAACTCGACATCGACCGTTTCAGCGTCGAAATTCTCGCTCTCCAACAGCCTGCGGCGCACGATTTGCGGTTTGTTATTTCGGTCGCGAAAATTACGCCGATTCTCGAACGGATTGCTGACCACGCCGGAAGCATCGCCAAAGCCGCGCTAATTCTGAACGACGAGCCGCAGCTGAAAAAATACGTTGATTTGCCAATGATGGCAGAAACCGCGGCTGAAATGCTGCGCACGGCGCTCGACGCTTTTACGGCGGAGGACGCTACCGCATCGCGGCGAATTATCGAACAAGATAAGGTGATTGACAAATCATACAAGCGGGTGTTTGACGAATTGATTACGATCATGATTGATAATCCTTCAACAACGGCGAGCGCGGCTCATCTGCTTTTTGTCGCTAAACATATTGAGCGCATCGGCGATTACGTGAAGGACATTTGCGAATTGAATGTTTATTTACGTGAAGCGGCGTTTATCAAGCACAGCAAAGTGAAATAAGCCGAATTAGTTTCCGCCCTTTTAAGATGTTGCCGCGTGCTCATCTCTAACACTTTTTCTCTCAAATGCCGGCGCGCCATGCCGGTTGGAGGCGGAGCGCCTTTTTCACTCCAGTAATTTCTCATCACCAAAAAACCTGTTTAAAAATGCCGGCAAAAGTGAGGCATAACACTATTAAATCGTCACGGATATATTTCTTTGATCGTTTTATTAATCGAAGCTCTGGCTTTAACACAACTCTCGGTAGCCTGTTTTGAGCAGGATA
>JALZOH010000007.1 GCA_030857305.1 Acidobacteriota bacterium | reverse complement strand
GATGAAAAACAATTTGATTCGCGGCATTCGGCAGGCTTCTGATTTTTTGATGTCTCTACAATTAACGGGCGCGTTCAAAAAAGATACTCTGTCTAATCTGCAAGTGCGACTTCCCGCCGTAGTTATAGGCGGCGGTTTGACAGGCGTTGACACGACGACCGAAATTTTCGCGTATTATCCGGTGCAAGTCGAAAAAATGCTCGAAAAATTTGAGCAAATTGAGTCGAGCATTGGCGGAGAAGCGGTCTGGGCGAGTTTTGATGAGGAAGAAAAAAAAGTTCTGGAAGAATTCATCGCACACGGCAAAGCGATTCGCGCCGAGCGCATCCGCGCGGCGGAAGCAAATGAAGAACCGAATTTCGTTCCGCTTGTGCAGAGCTGGGGCGGAGTTTCGCTCGTTTATCGCAAGCGTCTGCAGGATTCGCCCGCATATCGTCTCAATCACGAAGAAGTGCAGAAGGCGCTCGAAGAAGGCATTAATTTTGTCGAATGTATGAATCCGACCGAAGCCGTGCCGGATGAATTCGGCGCTGTTCAGGCATTAATATTTGAAAGACTTAAACACGATCCCGAAACCGGTAAATTCGAAAATACCGGCGAAATGGTCGAGTTTCCGGCGCGAACGGTATGCGTTGCGGCGGGAACTTCGCCCAACGTGATTTACGAAAAGGAAAAACCCGGCACGTTCAAACTCGACGAATGGAAACAGTTTTTTCAGCCGTTCAAATTACAAAAAAATGGTGACGGAAAATTTCACGTGGTTGAAGCTGAGAAAGGTGAAACTGCATTTTTTACGTCATACGAACAAGACGGAAATTTTATCAGCTACTACGGCGATAATCATCCGGTTTACGCGGGCAATGTCGTCAAAGCAATGGCTTCGGCAAAAAACGGCTATCCGAAAGTTGTGGAACTTTTTGCAGATGAACTTGCGGCGCGCGGAACACTCGCGCAATCTGAAAAAGACGCAATTTTTGACCGGCTCGAAGCGACTCTAGACGAGCAGCTTCGCGCCTTTGTCGTCAGGGTTGAACGATTAACTCCAACAATTGTTGATGTTATCGTCAAAGCGCCTTTGCAAGCTAAAAAGTTTGAGCCGGGACAGTTTTATCGTCTTCAGAATTTTGAAACTTCTGCGCCGATTGTTCACGGCAAACGCTTAATGATGGAAGGACTTGCGCTGACGGGAGCGTGGGTTGACGCGGAAAAAGGCTTGCTTTCGATGATTGTTCTGGAGATGGGAACATCGTCGCGAATGATTTCACTCTTGCGCGAAGGCGAAGAAATTCTTGTCATGGGACCGACCGGAACGCCGACGGAGATTCCCGAAAATGAAACGGTTCTGCTTGCCGGCGGCGGTTTGGGAAACGCGGTTTTGTTCTCGATTGCCAAAGCGATGCGCGAAAACAAAAACGAAGTCGTTTATTTCGCCGGCTACAAAAACGGCGCTGATTTATTTAAGCGCGAGGAAATCGAGAACGCCACCGATCAGGTTATTTGGGCAACCGATTTCGGGCAGGAAATTACGCCGCAGAGACCGCAGGACACGCATTTTCGCGGCAATATCGTGCAGGCGATGATTGCTTATGCCCAAGGAAAACTGGGCGAGCAGCGGGTTGATTTGAAAACGGTTGACCGCATCATCGCCATCGGTTCCGACCGAATGATGAACGGCGTCAAGGAAGCCCGCTACGCTGCGCTCAAACCTTATTTGAAGGAACAGCATACGGCAATCGGTTCAATCAACAGCCCAATGCAGTGTATGATGAAGGAAGTTTGCGCGCAGTGTCTGCAGCGCCACGTCAACCCGCACACGGGCGAAGAATTTTTTGTCTTTTCGTGCTTCAATCAAGATCAGAATCTCGATTTCGTTGACTTTAAAAACTTAAACGATAGGTTAAGAGCAAACAGTATTCAAGAGAAATTAACAAATATGTGGCTGGATAAAATTTTCAAGAATAAGGTGGATGAGTAATGATACAACTGACTGACATACAAGTGGAAAAGGCGCGACAATTAGTTCTCAATCCGCCGCCGAACAGTAAAATCGCGGCGGCGAAGGAATTTGGTATTGACCTGACTTTACTGCTTCGCAAATTGACGCTTACTCCTGAACAACGACTCGACGAGCTTCAGCAAACGATGGAAAGTTTTGAGGAGTTCAGACGTGAAGCGGCGAAAGGATTAAAGATAAAACGTGATTAAAATAAAGACCGTCATCCAGGCATTAGCAGGTAATGAAGTAGATTTTGTCATTATCGGCGGCGTGGCAATTCACGCTTATTCGTCAGCATATATCACTGACGATTTTGATTTTTGCTACCGGAGAACAGCGGAAAACTTAAAAAGAATCATCAAAGCGCTCGCTCCGTTCAAACCACGTTTTAGACATTTTCCTAAAAAACTGCCGTTTGTTTGGGACGAGCGCACTTTACAAAACGGAACAAATTTCACGCTCGAAACTGAAATCGGCGACATTGATTTACTCGGCGAAGTTGCGGGAGTTGGTGATTACCAAAGCGTTAAAACGCAGTCTGATAGTGTGTCTTTTTACGGTTTCGACGTTTCAATACTAACAATAGACGCTTTGATAAAAGCTAAAAAAGCAGCAGGAAGAACGAAGGATTTGCTCGTTCTCCCGGAACTTGAAGGATTAAAAGATTTAGTTTCTAAGGTAACTGAGGAAGAATAATTTCCGATGACGCGAGAAGAAGATATTCAACTGAAAACTATTGAGACGGCAACGCCGAAGATGTCGGAAGAAGACCGCGACTTGGGCTTTGGCTCGAAAGTAGCGACCGAGAGCCGTCTGCGTTTTCTGAATCGCGACGGCACGTTTAATGTGCGGCGCACGGGCATTCGGCAACTTTCCACGCTCAATCTTTATCACTTTTTGCTGACGATGAGTTGGGCGCAATTCTTAGGTTTGGTTTTGGTTTTATATTTTCTGAGCAACATCATTTTCGGTTTGCTTTATTCGTCTTTGGGCGCGGAATACCTGGTTGACACTTCGAGCAAGCCGACAGCAAATATTTTTCTGCGCGGTTTTTTCTTCAGCGTTCAGACATTTGCGACCATCGGTTACGGCACGATTCACCCGGTCGGCACGCTGCCGAATCTGCTCGTCACCATCGAATCTTATTACAGTATGATAGCGACCGCGCTGGTGACGGGTTTGGTTTTTGCCAGATTTTCGCGTCCGACGGCGAAGATCATTTTTAGCGATACCGCAGTTATCGCACCGTATAAAAACGGTTCGGGTTTCATGTTCCGCATTGTTAACAACCGCAAAAATCAGCTTATCGAATTGAAAGCGCAGGTGTTATTTACGCGTTTTGTCGAAAAGGACGGTGTTTCGATTCGCAACTTCGATCTACTGAAATTGGAGCGCGAAAGAGTTTCGTTTTTGCCGCTTGCCTGGACAATTGTTCATCCGATTGACGAGCAGTCGCCGATGTTCGGTTTAACAGAAGAAGATTTTGAAAAATCCGACGCGGAAATTTTAGTTGTTTTGTCGGCAATGGATGAAACTTTCGCCCAGATTGTCCACGCCCGCTCATCTTACAAACTGCGCGAAATCGAGTTTGGACATAAATTTGTCAATATTTACAACGACATCGAAGCGGGCGAGCCGATTTCGATTGATATTAGAAAGTTATCAGAAACTGAGAAAGCATAATGTTTCCTGCCAATATTGCCACGCTATCGCTAACGCCATCACTTTTGTTTTTCCGCTTCCGTTTTTGAGACGCTGGTATTGACGCTTGGATAATTCGTTAAACTTGGGAGAAGTAAGTTCCTAAAATTAATGCGGCTACCTGTTTACGCCACTTTCCCCATGTTTAATTATTAGTCATATAACTATCAATTTCTCCTTCCTTTTGAAGCTTCTCGGCACACTTCGGGCAATAGTCTTTGCGAAGGAGGCGAACGAGTAAACCTTTTGCCTTGGCTCTTTTTCTGGCTTGGCGTGCGCTTCCCGATTCGATGTCAATCATCTCTCCGCAAACGTCGCAATAAATCGTATATTCAATCATCAGAATCTACTTTATCTCGAAGTGGTAGTGATAACTCGCTCTTCGGAAATAAGTATAGCACCGCAAGATTAGCACTCTACCTAAAACCGACGGCAACCGAAACGAATTTACGAAAATTTTAGTTTCTTATTATAATCCAAAAAGAAAAAGCACTTAGTTGTTCAAGAACTAAAGGCTTCGATATTTAAAAACTGAATAAACTATTTTGTTTTCGGGCAAAAACAGCTTATCAAAGTATTGATTTCTTTCGCAAGTTTCCTGCATCTAAAAACGTATCTGTTACTTGCTTTTACAGAGTGTTTTCGAGTGATAGAATACTTTGAGAAGTTCAATCAATAACATCTTATAACAGTTGGTAAGTATACGAAAACAAAAGAGATAATGTTTACAGGAATAATTGAAGAGTTAGGTGAAATTTCAAATTTAGAGAAACACGCAGGCGGCGCGAGAATAAAAATCTCAGCAGAAGTCGTTACCGAAAATACGGCGGAAGGCGATTCGATTGCGGTCAACGGCGTTTGTCTGACAGCGTTAGATATTAAAGCTGACGGTTTTTCAGCCGACGTTTCAGGTGAAACTTTAAATCGCACGACTCTGGGAAAATTAAGCGTCGGCGCGAAAGTCAATCTGGAACGCGCCGTAACAGTTTCAACCAGGCTCGGCGGACATATCGTTCAAGGACATGTTGATGCTTGCGGAAAGTTTTTAGAAGCCGTGCAAACAGGCGGCTTTTGGACAGTACGCATTTTGTTTCCAAAAGAAATTGGACAATATCTCGTCTATAAAGGCTCGATTTCGGTTGAAGGAATCAGCCTAACGATTGCTGATTTAGCAGAAGATTCATTCGCAATTGCCGTTATTCCAAAAACTTGGGAACTGACGAATCTCTCCGCGCTGAAGGGCGGCGACGCAGTTAATCTCGAAGCCGACGTGATTGCTAAATACGTCGAAAGAATTATGCTTTACAAACGTGAAGAAAAGAAAGAAGCAATTACAATGGAAAAATTGACCAAACTCGGTTTTGTATGATTATTCAAGCTGAAACATCCGGGCAAATTGAAGAGGTGCGGTTGTTATTTCGAGAATACGAAGCGTGGCTCGGCGTGGATTTGTGTTTCCAATCGTTTGAAGAAGAATTGGAAAATCTGCCCGGCAAATATGCTAAACCGTCGGGCAGATTATTTTTAGCTTTGAGTGCCGAAAAGATTGCCGGCTGTATTGCTTTAAGAAAAATTGGCGATGCAACGTGCGAAATGAAACGGCTTTTTGTTCGCCCTGATTTTCGCGGTTTGAGATTAGGAAAAATGTTGATTGAAAAAGTGATTGCCGAAGCAAAAGCCATTGGCTATCGGCGAATGCGGCTCGACACGCTACCCGATAAAATGCCGGAAGCCGTTGAACTTTATCAGTTCAACGGCTTCCGTGAAATCCCGCCTTATTACGAAAATCCGCATCAAGAAACACTTTTTATGGAATTAGATTTGTAGGGGCAGGTCATATGCCTGCCCCTACAATTATTGCTCACTTGACAGCTTTGCGCGGGATTTTCTCGTCCATCATCGCCGTTTGATAAACAAACGCCGCCATAATCGTCGCCGCTTGTTTCATGTCGTCGGCTTGAATACGGTCGAAAACGTCTTGGTTTGAATGGTGTGTCCGCGCGTCGTATTCAATTTCGTCTTGGATAAATTGAAAGCCCGGAAGCCCGATTCTGTCATACGATAAATGGTCAGTTCCGCCCGTGTTGGAAAGCGTTACGGTCGTCGCGCCCATCTCTTTGAAGGGTTCGAGCCACGCCCGAAAAATCGGCGCAACCGCCGCGTTTCCTTGCAGATGAACGCCGCGAATTTTGCCAGTGCCGTTATCAAGATTGTAATAAGCGGAAAGTTTTTCGTAATCAGCCTGTTTGACGAATTGCAGCGTTTTTTCGCTGCCCGCCATCATCGAAAACATATCGCCGCCTTTCATTTCGCCGAAATGCTGTTTGACGTAGGCTTGCGAACCTAACAGACCTTGTTCTTCACCGCTCCAGAGCGCGACGCGAATTGTTCGGCGTGGTTTGAGTCCGAGCGATTGAATAATTCTCGCGGCTTCCATCGCCACGGCAACGCCCGCGGCATTGTCGGTTGCGCCCGTTCCGGCGTGCCACGAATCCATATGTCCGCCGAGCATCACGATTTCATCTTTAATGCGCGGGTCAGATCCCGGAATTTCGGCAATCGTGTTGTATGCCATCGGGTCTTTGTCATCGTATTCGGCTTGGATATTGACCGCCATCTTTAGTTTTTCGCCAAACTTAATCATCCGCGCAAGGCGATTGTAATGCTCGGTCGCCAAAGTTATTTGCGGAATCATTTTACTTTCGGCTTCTTTTTGCTGCGGCGGCAGACGTTTGCCGCTGAAATACTCTTCCATACTTTTGGGAATTTCCTGCGCCACGTTTGCCTGCTGCACAAAAACCGTTCCGCCGCTTCCGTTGAAACTATTGTCAACCATCACCGCCGCGCCTTCCTGCAATAAAAAGTTCATACGCTTCGCGCCCTGCACAAATCTGTCCATAAACATTTTCATTCTTTCGGGCGTAATTCCCGTGTTGTTGCGCGGAACGGTTGCCGGGTCAGGCGCTTCAGCCATTTTCGCCAGTTCTTCGTCAGTCCGGCGACTTCCCATCGGCTCGAAATTAGCTTTAAGTTCACGCTCATCGGAAACCAAGACAATTTTGCCGCGCAGCTGACCTTTATATTTTTCATAATCGGCATCTGTTTTCGGAGCAAAATAAACGACATCAGCCGTGATTGTGCCATTTGTCGAAGGCGACCACGCCTTCGGATAGGCGATGAGCGGAATGTCAGACGGCGCGACGATTTGCGCGTCAAAATTTTTCAGCGTCCAGCCGCGTCCGAACGGACCCCACGCTTCGAGACGAGCGTTTTGCAATCCCCACTTTGTCATCTGGTCGCGCGTCCATTCGTTGGCGCGTTTCATCGCGGGCGAGCCGGTCAATCTGCCGCCGATAACATCCGTCAGATAGCTTAAAGTCCGCATCACTTGCGAATTTTTTGAGCCTTCTTCCTTGATTTTGTCAATAACTTCCTTTGGCGCCTGATACGGCGCCGGCGCAGCGACAGCAGCTGTTGCTGAAGCTGTGCTGGAAGGAGTTTGCGCGAAAATAAAACCCGGAAGCAGAAAAGCATACAGCGCAAAAACGCTCAATAACTTACGTTTTAACATTGATAAAAATTCTCCTAAAAATTTAACTTGACTTTTTGAAAGAAAAGTTTTGTTTAATAATACCGCAAAAGGCGGGGGAAAGTTTCAAATTAGTGGTAAGTGGTAAACGGTAAGTGGAAAGTTTTTGCTTTCACTTACCGTTTACCACTAAGTTTAAGTTTTCCACGTCAAAGTATAAGCAGGCGGAACATTTTTCATTATCAAACGGCTTTTTTGACTTTTACCGTAGCGGTCTCGCATATGTTCGCGGAGTTTTATTGCTGATGGAAAATAATAGCCGTGCGCGTATTGAAACGTGCGAAACACGCAGCCAAGTTCCATAAACTTATCAATTTCCGCCAAAATTATGTCGCCCATATCGTTTGGTATCGAAACAAAAGGCAAGCACGAAATAATGTAACCTACTTTTCCCAAACCTGTTTTCCGGTGAAGCGCAAAAGACTCGCACGCATTGCCGCAAACAATTTTGAGTTCGGGAAAAGTTTTCTTTAATGATTTGACTAAGGTTTTATCAAGCTCGATTCCGAGATAAGATTCATCGTTTGGGACAATTTCTTGTAAAAACTTTGTTATCGCGCCGGTGCCGACACCAAATTCTAAAACGATTTTTTTTTCATTCGGACGAATTCCGGCAAGCATTTTCTGAGCAAGTTCCGGTGAACTCGGCGCAATCGAGCCGACTTTGAGCGGATTTTTAAAAAATGCCTGTAGAAACTGAATGTTTTCGTTCATCAAAATTTAACCGATTGAAACGGAGGTTTCGGGTTCGTTTTCTAAACTTTGTGTTAAGTCGTTGATGGCAAGTTTATAATCACAACCCTCATTTTGGCAATAGCGGAACAATCCTTCTTTTTTGGTCGTCTTTTCAAAAACAAACGGCGCATGACATTTCGGACACGGCTCGACAATCGGCTTGTCCCAAAAGACGACGTCGCATTTCGGATAATTCGAGCAGCCGTAAAACGCTTTGCCGCGCTTCGATTTCTTAACGACAATCTCGCCCTTGCAGCCCGCGCGCGTGCAGGCAATTCCGAGGGTTTCGCGTTTTATGTAATCACATTTCGGATAATTCGAACAGGAAACGAATTCACCGAAACGACCGTGTCTCTGGACGAGCTTCGCTCCGTCTTTCGGACAAATTTCGTCCAGCTCGACGGGCGGCGCGACTGTCACGGCAGCACCGCTTTTCTTATCAATTTTGCGAATATTTTTGCAGTCGGGGTAACCCGTGCAGCCATAAAAAGTACCGAAGCGACCGCGTTTCAAAGCCATTTCCCGACCGCACAATTCACACAGCGCGACTTCTTCGGCTTGGCTTTCTGAATTTGAATTTTGATCTCCGCCTTCTGCTGTTTGCTCACTGCTGACTGCTGAACGCTTCTGCACAACTTCTCTCGTCGTCTTGCATTCCGGGTAATTTGAACAAGCCAGGAATTGCCCGAAGCGTCCGAATTTGATGACCATTCCCAAGCCGCAATTTTCGCAGATTTCATCGGTTGGGATAGCTTGCTTTTTGGTATTTTTGATACTTTCTTCAGCATTTTTTAAATCCTCTGAAAATTTACCGTAAAAATCGCGAAGAGCGTTTCGCCAATCGAGGTTGCCATCCTCAATTTTGTCGAGGTCTTCTTCCATCTTGGCGGTGTAAGCCGTATTGAAAAGCTGCTCGAAATTTTTAACGAGCAAATCATTAACGGTTGTTCCCAAACCGGTCGGGTGAAAACGACTCTCAATTTTTTCGACGTATTCGCGGTCTTGAATCGTCGTCATAATCGCGGCGTAAGTCGAAGGTCTGCCGATGCCTTTTTCTTCGAGAACTTTGACTAGCGTCGCTTCCGAATAACGCGGCGGCGGCTCTGTAAAATGCTGTTCGGGTGTAATTTTGTTGAGTTTTAAATGTTCGCCTTTTTCAACCTTCGGCAAGGATCGTTCTTCATCGGAATCATCTTCATTATCCGGCTTTTCGTCGCGTCCTTCCTGATAAACTTTGAGAAAACCGTCAAATTTCTGCACCGAACCGGTCGCGCGAAAAGTAAATCTTCCCGCCAGAATATCAATTGTTGTTTGGTCAAAAATCGCGGCGGTCATTTGTGAAGCGATTAATCTTTGCCAGATCAAGCGATAAAGCTTTAATTCGTCGCTGCTTAAATAATTTTTCAAACTGTCGGGTGTGCGACTTGCATCAGTCGGGCGAATTGCTTCGTGGGCGTCCTGCGCTCCTTTTTTCGATTTATAAAAATTCGGTTTTTCAGGCAGATAATCTTTGCCATAATTTCCGCCGATAAACCCGCGCGCTTCCGTCAAAGCCGCGTCGGAAATTCTTGTCGAATCGCTGCGCATATAAGTTATCAACCCGACCGAGCCTTCCTTCCCGATTTCGACGCCTTCATAAAGCTTCTGCGCCGTCTGCATCGTTCTTTTGACGGAAAAACCAAACTTTCGCGCTGCTTCCTGCTGCAATTTTGAAGTGATAAACGGCGGCGTCGGATTACGTTTGCGCTCCTTTGTGGTGACCGATTCGACAATAAACTTTTCCTTTTCGGCTTCGGAAACAATTTCTTTCGCCTCTCTTTCTTCTTTGACGTGAACTTCCGACTTTTTTAAATCCTGGTCGAAAGCGCCGGTTTTGACGGTTTTGTCTTCAATTTTATAAAGCCGCGCATCAAAATTCGGCGGCAGTTTCGCCGTTAAATTGGCGGCGATCGTCCAATATTCCGTCTGCACAAAACTTTCAATTTCGCGCTCGCGTTCAACCACGAGGCGCACGGCAACCGTCTGAACGCGTCCTGCCGAAAGCCTTCCGCCGACTGTTTTCCACAGAATCGGCGAAACTTTGTAACCGACTAATCGATCGAGAATCCGCCGCGCCTGCTGCGCGTCAACCAAATCCTTATTAATTTGTTTCGGTTCTTTGAAAGCGTTCTTAATGGCGTTTTTTGTAATTTCGTTGAACATTACGCGAAAGACTTGTTTTGCGGGTCGCTTCGGGACGATTTCCTCCGCCAGGTGTTGGCAAATCGCTTCGCCTTCGCGGTCCGGGTCAGCCGCCAGATAAATCGTGTCGGATTCTTTCGCCGCTTTTTTCAAATCCGAGACGGTTTTTTTGTTGTTGCGTTTCTTTTTGTCGGGAATAACTTCATAAGTCGGCTCGAAATTATTTTCGATGTCCACACCGAGTCCTTTCGACGGCAAATCTTTGATATGACCGATTGACGCGAGAACTTTGTAGTCGCTGCCCAAATATTTATTGATTGTTTTCGCCTTTGCCGGCGATTCAACGATAACTAGATTTTTTGCCATTTTATTAAAACTCATCCGGATAAACTGTATTGAGCAAACTCTATTTTGCGCAATCTTGTCAAATTCGTGGTAGTCAGCCGTTACAAAAATTCTACTTTCAGCATCTGATTTAATTTTAATATTTCAATAATCTTTTCTAAACTGCAGTTGAGGTAATTTTCACCTCAAATTTTACGCGCGTAATTGTTACCCGGAAGCGTTCGTATAATTTCGCGCCCCTCCAAACCCAGCAAAGCCGTGTTCAAATCGCCAAACGTTAATCCGCTTTCTTCCAGCAAAACGTCAACGTGCGCGGCTTCGTCGGGGGAGAGCAGACCCCAGATTTTGCGCTCGTTTTCGCTCAAATTCGGTGGAACGACTTCCGACAGTTTGTTTTCTTTATCAACATCTTTACCGGCTATTTTCGGCGGCAAAATCGCGGCGGCTATTTCGCTCGGCAACTCTGTAACAACGTCTTGCCACTGCTGGACGAGTTTCGCGCCGGACTTGATCAAATAATTCGTCCCAAAGGAATTTTTTGAAGTGATATTTCCGGGCACGGCTAAAACCTCGCGGTCTTGCTCCATCGCCAGCCGCGCAGTGATCAAAGAACCACTCCGCTCCGATGCTTCGACGATTAGCACTCCCAAACTCAGTCCGCTTATGATTCGGTTTCGATACGGAAAGTTGTCTTTGAGCGGCGGTGTTCCAAGCGGAAACTGCGAAACAACAGTGCCGCCGTTTTCGAGAATTTCATCAACCAGGCGGGCGTTTTCTTTCGGGTAAACTTGGTCGATTCCCGTTCCGAGAACGGCAACGGTTCTTCCTTTTCCGCCAATTGCGCCGCGATGCGCTGCTGTGTCGATTCCGCGCGCCAGCCCCGAAACAATAGTAATTCCGTTGCTCGCCAAATCTCTGGAAAGCATCTCCGAAGCGTTTGCGCCGTAAGTTGAACAGCGGCGCGAACCCACAACCGCCACGCACGGCGCACCAAAACACGCTCGCCAATCACCTTTGACGTAAAGCGTGATCGGCGGGTCGGCGATTTCGCGCAAAAGATACGGATAACCGCCGTCGTCTAAAACCAAAACATCGCCGCCGAGTGTTCTTACATTTTCAAGTTCTGCTTCGGCTTTATCGTGAAATTCGCGTTTTAAGATGCTTTCGATTGATTCGGGCTTGAGCCGTAACTGTTCGAGCTCGCTGCGTGTCGCGTGAAAGACATTTTCCGCCGAGCCGAATTTTTCCAAAAGTCGTGTCGCCGCGCGAGGTCCGATCTGCGGAGTCATATTTAAGGAAATCCATGTTTTCATAAATCAAATTGGCGGAGGCGTGTAGGAATCGAACCTACCCAAGTTTGTTCTCACAAACTCACAGACGGTTTTGAAGACCGCGCCATTCACCAGAACAGATGCGCCTCCACTTCAGACAAAAGAAGTGAATTAAAACTAAGCGTTTCGCTTGAAAACTGTCAAGTAATTGTTTGCGAGTTTCTCGAGAAAAGCCTCAATAAGAGCTTGCTTGACCACTAAAAACAGCCGTGATATTCTTTCTCTTTTGGAAAATAGACAATTTTTTGTTCTACTGGTTCTACAAGAACGCAGGCAAGCAATTTATCGTAAAACTTACTTAAAATATGTTTTTTTTAGCTTTTGCAGAAATCCAGCTTGTGCCAGATGGCACAATCTTTATTCATATCGCGCTTATTCTGCTGATGATTTGGGTGCTCAACCGCACGTTTTTTCGCCCGATAAACCGCGTGATCGAATCACGTGAGAAAAATAAAGGCAACCGGCTCGGCGAAGCTGAAGAGATTCTGCAGAGTGTCAATGAAAAACGGTTGCGTTATGAAAAAACGATGCTCGAGGCGCGTTCCGAAGGATATGAGTTGATTGAGAATGAACGCAATCAAGCAGTTGCGGAAAGACAACAAAAAGTTGGCGCGGTCAAAGAAGAAATTACCCGGACGATGACGCAGCAAAAACAGGAACTGCAACTACAAACCGTTGAAACTAAAGCGTCTCTTGCAGTCGAAGCCGAAAAAATGGCGGAAAAAATCAGCTCGAATATTTTGAAAACAGCTTAGAAATGAAAAACGGAAAATAGAAAATTTCTTTCATTTTAATATTTAATTTAACCAAATGTTAGCTTTTGTTTACAACTTTATTTTAATTTTTGCCGAAGGTGGAAATTCTGAAAGCGGTTTTCTGGGTTGGTGGCATCAAAACGCCGACCCGGTTTTGAATTATCCGGGCTTTGAAGCGTGGAGGTTTATCAACCTGGCAATTTTTGTCGCCCTACTAGTTTATCTGTTAAAAAAACCTCTGAGCGAGGCTTTTAAGGCAAAGCGTGAAGCGATTCGCGCTGAATTAATCCGCGCCGAAGAAGAAAAACAAGCAGCTCTCGCGCAATTAACCACTGCGGAAGCAAAACTTATACGGCTCGAAACGGAAGCGGCAGATGTCCGCGAAAAAGCTCTTCAGGAAGCAAGCGCCGAAAGAAGTCGCATCAGCGAACAAACCGAATTTGAGATCAATAAATTGCGCGAACAGGCGAACAGTGAAATTGAGCGCAGTTCGCAACTAGCGCGCCTTGAGCTTCGCCGTTTTTCCGCTGAAGAAAGTATTCGCCTGGCGGAAGAAAAAATCAGGCGTGACATTAACGAGGAACAAGACGCGCGGCTCGTTCAAGCCAATATTCAGTCAATCGGAGGCTTAAACTAAAAATGAGTGTCGAAACCGTTGCCCGCCGTTACGCAACCGCGCTGGCTGATATTGTTACCAAAACAGAGGAAACAAACTCTGTTCAAACCGAATTGAAAACTTGGGAAAATATGATAAACGCGAACGGCGATTTGCAAACTGCCTTTGGCAATCCCGTTATTTCTCAAGTTAATAAGGAAAAAGTTTTAGAAAATTTGATTGACAAAACTCAACCGACAAAGACGACGGCGAACTTTTTGCGCATACTTCTAAGAAACAATCGTTTGACGGAGATCGGTGAAATCAACGAAAAGTTTTCAAGCGTTTTGGAAGAGCGAAGCGGCGCAGTTTCCGCGCAAATCACTTCGGCGCGTTCGCTTTCTGAAGCTGAAAAAGCGGAAATGCAGATGAATCTGTCGAAATTGACGGGCAAAACGGTGAGTTTAAATTTTGAAACCGATGAGACACTTATCGGCGGCGTCGTTACGCGCATCGGCTCGACCGTTTATGACGGCTCTGTAAAAACGCAGCTGGCGGAACTTAAACATCAAATGATTGGAAGCTGAAACAAATGATTCAAGGCTTACGAACGGTTATTTATCAAGTTGATGATTTACAGGCGGCGAAAGATTGGTATTCGTCCGTTCTCGGTTCTGCGCCGTATTTCGACGAGCCATTTTATGTCGGTTTTAACGTCGGCGGCTTTGAATTGGGGCTTGACCCGGATGGCGAAAAAGTTGCCAAAGGCAACAACGCCATCGCGTATTGGGGCATAAACGAAATTCAAACCGCTTCTCAAAAATTACAGGAACTCGGCGCGGAAATGATTGCGGAAGCGACAGCAGTCGGCGAAGGAATCTTTGTGGCGCAATTCAAAGACCCGTTCGGCAATGTTTTCGGAATTATTGAAAATCCGCACTTTAAAATTGAGGAGTAGTTTTATAACAAAAAGATTATGGAAGCAATAAAAGCAAACGAAATTAACGATATTATTCGGCAGCAGATTGAGAATTTTGATACGGGAATGACGGTTTCCGAAGTTGGAACGGTGATCAAAGTCGGCGACGGCATTGCCGAAATTCACGGACTCGAAAAGGTAATGGCGGGCGAGCTAATCGAATTTCCGCACGACGTTCGGGGTCTTGCCTTAAATCTTGAAGAAGATAAAGTCGGCGCGGTTCTTTTCGGCGATTTCCAAAAAATCAAGGAAGGCGACGAAGTAAAACGGACGAATCGAATTATGAGCGTTCCGGTCGGCGACGCGATGATTGGTCGCGTGGTTGACGCGCTCGGTCAACCGATTGACGGCAAAGGCGAAATCATTACCAGCGAGTTTAACCCGATTGAAAAAATCGCGCCCGGAATTATTGACCGTCAACCCGTCAGGGAACCGCTTCAAACCGGTCTCAAAGCGATTGACGCGATGGTGCCGATTGGTCGCGGACAGCGCGAACTTATTATTGGCGACCGCCAGACGGGGAAAACTGCGGTTGCCATTGACACGATTATTAACCAGAAAGGTAAAGACGTAATTTGTATTTATGTCGCGATCGGTCAAAAAGAATCAACCGTCGCTCAAGTCGTGAAAAAACTTGAAGATAATGGCGCGATGGACTTTACGATTGTCGTTTCGGCGGGCGCGTCGCAACCAGCGGCAATGCAGTATCTCGCGCCGTACGCGGGCGTTGCTTTGGGCGAATATTTCCGCGACAACGGCAGACACGCATTGACGATTTATGACGATTTGACCAAGCAAGCCGCGGCGTATCGCGAAATTTCTCTTCTTTTGAGAAGACCGCCGGGACGCGAAGCCTATCCGGGCGATGTTTTCTATCTGCACTCGCGCCTGCTTGAACGCGCGGCGAAAATGTCGGATGCGCGCGGCGGCGGAAGCCTGACGAGTTTGCCGATTATCGAAACGCAGGCGGGCGACATTTCGGCGTATATTCCGACAAACGTGATTTCGATTACCGACGGGCAAATCTTTCTCGAGTCAGATTTGTTTAACTCCGGCGTTCGTCCGGCAATCAACGTCGGAAACTCGGTTTCACGCGTCGGCGGTTCGGCGCAAATCAAAGCGATGAAACAAGTTGCGGGAACTCTGCGAATTGACCTCGCGCAGTACCGCGAGCTTGCGGCGTTTGCTCAATTCGGTTCCGACCTTGATAAATCTACCCAAAATCAACTCGAACGCGGAAAACGCCTGACGGAAATTTTAAAACAGCCGCAGTATCAACCGATGGAAGTCGAAAAACAAGTTTTCATTATTTGGGCGGTAACCAACGGTCTGGCTGACGATGTCGAAGTTGAAGATTTGAAGCGGTTTGAAAATGAACTGGCAAACTTTATCGAAAATTCGCATCCGGCAGTGATGCAGACGATGCACGAGAAAAAATCGATTGACGATGATTTGAAAGCCTCGATGAAGGAAGCAATTGAGGATTTCAAATCTACGCGATGGAACAAAGGCGAAGACAAAGTAGCGACGGCAACGGTTTAAATTGTGAAGACGCATAGTTTTACAATAGCCGTTGAAAGATGTTCGGAAACAAATTATTAGTCGGTTACGTTACAGTTAGAAAAAATTTATGGCAAGTCTTTTAGATATGCGCCGACGTATTAAGTCGGTCAAAAACACGCAGCAGATTACAAAAGCGATGAAGATGGTCGCGGCGGCAAAGCTCAAACGCGCCACTGACCGCGTAACGGCGGCGCGTCCGTTTGCTCAGAAAATGTCGCAGGTTCTCGGTAATTTGAGCGCGAATGTCGGCGACGACTTTGCGTCTCCGCTCTTGAGCGAGCGCGGCGACGAAAAATACCTAATAGTTTTGGTCAGCGCTGATAAAGGTTTATGCGGCGGCTTTAATACGAATTTGATGAAAGCCACGCAAAACTTTTTAAAAGCGAACGCCGGTAAATCAGCCGAGATGATTCCGGTTGGAAGAAAGGGGCGCGATTTTTTCAAGCGGCGGCAGATGGTTTTGGTTGAAGAATACGTCGGCTTGACTGGGTCCGGGCAGGTTGTTCATTCAGACGCGGTGGAAATTGCTCAGCGGATTACAAAAATTTTTGTTGAAGACGAAAGCATCGATAAAGTTTTTCTCGTTTTCACCGAATTCAAAACTGTTCTTTCGCAGGAAATTAAGGCTGAACAGCTTTTGCCGATTCCTCGCACGCAGCTTAATGAATCGGAAACGCAAGGCGCCGCGCAAGCCGAATATATCTACGAGCAGCCAGCGGAGGAAATTTTCGGAAAATTATTGCCGAAACAAGTAGAAACCCAGGTTTATCGCTCGATGCTCGAATCGGTCGCCTCCGAACAGGGCGCACGTATGACTGCGATGGACAGCGCTTCAAAAAACGCCGGCGAGTTAATTGATTCTTTGACTTTGAATATGAACCGCATTCGTCAGGCGGCGATTACCAAAGAGATTATAGAAGTCGTCTCCGGCGCGGCGGCGG
>JALZOH010000223.1 GCA_030857305.1 Acidobacteriota bacterium | reverse complement strand
GCCCAGACCAAAGCCGCAACGCCGGCGACATACGGCGTCGCCATCGAAGTTCCAGAAGCTTCCCGGTAGTCATCATTAAGCCAGGTGCTGAGAATATCTCTGCCAGGAGCGGCGACGTGGACGGTTTTTGCGCCGAAGTTGGAAAATGAAGCTAAATTATCCGTCCGGTCGAGTGCGGCGACGCTAATCACATTCGGTAAATTGTAATTTGAAGGATAATGCGGACGCCGGTCATTATTAGTGCTGCTGTTTCCCGACGCTGCGACAAACAAAATACCTTCTTCACCGGCAGCGCGAATCGTGTCTTCCAAAGCTTTTGAAGAAAGAGTCGAACCCCAACTGGCGTTAATTACTTTGACGTTGACACCGGCGCGTTTGCGGTCAATGGCATAGTTAATCGCTTCAATCGCGTCTTTGGTCGTGCCGAAACCGCCGCGTCCCATAAATTTGAGCGGCATAATCTCGACCTTCCAATTGATTCCCGTGATACCTTCGTCGTTGTTGCCTTCCGCGCCGATAATTCCGGCGCAATGCGTTCCGTGTCCGTTGTCGTCCATCGGGTCGCTCTGGTTATCGGCGGCGTTAAAACCGTGCAAATCATCGAAGGTTCCGAGTTCGTCGTCCTTATAAACGGGAACGTTGTCGGGACGCACCCACATATTGGCGGCTAAGTCAGTGTGTGTGTAATCGACTCCGCTGTCTAAAACGGCAACCACAATTTCGCTGCTGCCCTGCGTTTTGAGCCAAGCTTTGATAGCGCGAATGTCAGATTCGGATTTGCCGCCGTTTTGCCCGACGTTGTTTAAAGCCCATTGCTCTTTGAACATCGGGTCGTTCGGCATCAACACGGACGGATCGCTTTCGTCGCGGTCGAGTGCATCAGACGGCGACAAAATGTCAATCGGCGCGAGTTCTATTTTGTTATTCGCTTCAGCATATGTTACCACGTCGCTCATCGCTGCATATTGCGCGGCAACTTTTTCGGCGGTCAGATTGTCAAGGTCGTCAATTGATATTAAGCCTTTGACCGATTCGATTTCGTCTTCAACGCGGTCATTGTTTTTCGCCGCGATTTTTTTTATTTCGGAAAGGGTGACATTCGGGCGTAATTTGACCAGAACTTCCGGTTCTTTTTCTTCCGCCGGACGTTTTACGGCAATCGGTTTCGGCGTCGATTTAACCGCATTCGGCGAACCGCCGCGCAGCGTTGTACGCCAGTTTCTGACTTGCCCTAAAATAGCCGCCATCGAAATTATCACGACGGCAACGGTTAGATGTATCCAAAAATTATTTCGATTCATTTTTTTAAACTCCAAAAATGTTGAATTCCTGCTCGTGTCAGACTTTCATTCTTAACCGCCCGCTTGCGGCAGGCACTTTTTTCGTCCAAGAGAATTACGATTCAATAATGTGGTTTGTTCCATTGTAGCCACGCAGTCGAAGTTGATATTTATCGGCGCGGTAATCATACTTTTTGCCTTTGGCTTTCAAATTTATGCTCCAGCCGCTGGAAATCATCTGCGCCGACATTTCATCTTCGGCAGGCGCGCCGAGCGACATATCAGAAAAATCCTTTTCAGTAGCAGAGACTGTTTCAATTTCGGTTTCCGCAACACTCAAGCGTTTTGCTAAATCCTTTTTGGCTCTCTGAACCGCACTTTCTTTGGTAAAACTCATATTTTTATTGGTAAATCTATTTAACTGTAATTTTGTGCTTATTTTATGAATTAGTCAACGGATAAATAGATTGCAAAAAAGTTTTCCACCTGTGGAAAACTTTTTTGCAATCTATTAAATAATTTGTTTTTCCGGGTTTATGCTTCGGTTGTAAAAGTAAAATCAGATGCTCGTCAGTTTTTAACCTTGTCTTGCGGAACAAAAAATCCAAAGTAACATCACTCTTATTATTTCGGCAGGCGGTCATATTCGTTCTTTACGCTTTGGTAACACTTCTTTCAGCCGGATACCCTTTGTTCTTTTTTTCTGTTTGATAAAAGCTGAGCTATTTCAACTGACGCCGGAATGATAAAAACCGCGCAAGCGATTCCAACAATTAAACCGGTCAGAAAACGCGAAAAATGTGTGTTTTCCCAAATCCCAAAAAATCCGAGCGACCAATCGATTGCCATCGGAATTAAAGCCAGAAAAATCCAGAAGCGGGAAAGTGGATTTGTTTCTTCAATCGAACGCAGAAAAGGGTATAAAATAAAACCAAGCAATAAACCGAAATAAACGCCGAAACATCTTGAACAAACGGCAAAAGCGTGGGTTTCAAAATGAAATGAACGCGCCGGGTCTTGATGGCACAGATAACCAAAAAAATTGTAAACGGAATTTGAAACGCCTTTCAGATTATTGGCTTCAGCATACGGCGCGAGCAGAATCAGAATAACCCAAATCGCCGCGATCAACGCAAAAATGCTCCACACAAAAATTGCTCGCCGCCGCATTTTTTTGCTTGCTGTTTGTGAAATATAATTTTCGATTGAAACCGGCATTATCAGTTATCAGTTAACAGTTATCAGTCAACAGTTATCAGTTTTTTGTTGACTGATAACTGTTTAGAATCGAATCACCGCGTCCGGTCCGCCCTCGACGTGAACCGCATCAATAAACCGGATGCTTTTTGGATCGGTCGTCATCACCACCGAATGCGTGCGTTTGCCCGCGCCGAAAAACCGGACACCGCGCAGAAGCGAGCCGTCAGTCACGCCTGTCGCTACAAAAATAATCTTTCTGCCCGGCGCTAAGTCGTTGGTGTCATAAACTTTATCAAGATTTTCGATGCCCATCTTTTTGAGCCGTTTGATCACCACGCCTGCTGGCGGAACTTTCGATTTATCAACACCGAGCCGCTCCGGGTCAAAAACGAGTTTCGCCTGTATTTCACCGTTTAAGCATTTCATTGCTGCCGCAGTAATCACGCCTTCGGGCGCGCCGCCGATACCCATTAGCGCGTGGATATTCGTCCCGGCAACCGCTGCCGCGATTCCCGCCGAAAGATCGCCGTCGCTAATCAAGCGAATTCTCGCGCCCGCCGCACGGACTTCATCGATAATTTGTTTATGACGCGAGCGGTCAAGACAGATAACGGTTAAATCATCAATGTCGCGTCCCAAACGCCGTGCGATATTTTTCAAATTTTCTTTGACCGGCGCATCAATATCCACCGCGCCGCGACAGCTTGGTCCGACGACGATTTTGTCCATGTAAATATCGGGCGCGTTGAGCAGTCCGCCGCGTTCAGCCGCCGCTAAAACGGCAATCGCGTTATTTGCGCCGACCGCGCACAGATTTGTGCCTTCGAGCGGATCAACGGCGATGTCGATTTCGGGAAACGATTCTCGAACTTCGTCGCTGTAACCGCCGCCGCCCACTTCTTCGCCGATATACAACATCGGCGCTTCGTCGCGCTCGCCTTCACCGATTACAATGCGTCCGCGCATCGGAACCGAGTCCATTACTTCGCGCATCGCTTCAACCGCCACATGATCGGAATATTTGCGGTCGCCCTGTCCCATCGTTTTTGCCGATTCGATCGCCGCCGCTTCGCACACGCGCAAAAAATCCAGTGATAATTCGCGCTCCGCCCTCAATTTTTTCATCTGCTCTTTCCTTTATTTATTTTACAAGCTGAAGATTTAATAATTCAGGCATTCTATCACTTGTCTAACCCGATTTGACAAGTTATGCTTTCGATATTAGGTTTTTAGTTTGGGTTTTATAAAGACGAGCAAGGAGATTTTTTTTACAAATGACATATATCGTGGCTGAGCCGTGCATCGAATGCAAATACACCGATTGCGCGGCGGTTTGTCCGGTCGAAGCTTTTCACGAACTGCCTGACAGACTTCTTATCAATCCCGACACGTGTATTGATTGTGACGCCTGTCTGCCGGAGTGTCCGGTTGAGGCGGTTTTTTCTGATATGTCAATTCCAGAGGAATATACCGACTGGCTTGAGAAAAACGCTGAAGCGGAAAATTATCCGATTATCAGCACAAAAATTCCTGCTCTGCACGGTCCCGGCTGCTCGGGTCCGCCGGAATAATTTTTTTTCGAATATTTCTAAAAAGTGAATGATAAAGCATCAGTTTTGTCATTCTCTTTTTTGTTTACAAACACTCCTCCAGACTCAATTCCAACGAACGCCAACCCGCAAATTCAGAGGCGAACTAATGGTTCTCAGCGGCGTTCTGCCGACCGAATAACTGGAGTTAAAAATATTTTCTACGCCGATGAAAACTTGCCAATTTTCGTTAAACTTCTTTGCCGCGAAACCGTCAAGCTGAAAATAAGGTTCGAGCCGAAACGTATTTAAATCGTCGTCGAATTGCCTCGACGACGCGCGTCCTTGAAACGCCAAACTCCAATCTCGCTTTGTATATCTGGTCTGCAGCGTCAATTGATGACGCGCCACTTGCGGCACAAACAAATTTTCCAAACTTCTGTTTGCTGAAAATTCGGCAACGCGCGAATCCGCCAGAAGATAACCGACTGAAAAATTAAAATCTCCAGCCCGCGTTTCCGCTTCGACTTCCAAACCTCTCGCCCTCGTCTCTCCAACGTTTTGGCGCCTGCGCGTAATCAAACCGGGCGTCACAGACAAAGTTACGTTGGCAACGGGTTGCGAAATTTCCGTCCAAAAAAAGTTTCCGCGAATATAAACATTACCTTTGCCGAAACTTGCGCCCGACTCAAAGTTGTTTGCTTTTTCCGCCCGCAAGTTTTCGTTTGAAAGCGTGACGACGTTGCCGACGCGAAAGCCTCTGTAAAGCTCGTTCAAAGTCGGCGCGCGAAAACTTTTTGAGGCGAGCGCGAAAAAGGATAAGTTTTTTGTCGCTTGAAAAAGCAGAGAAACTTGCGGACTAAACGCCGTTTCGCGGCGGTCTGGAAAAATCGTGGTCGTTGTTTGATTGTTTGCAAGAGTCCGTGTTGAACTCAAAGCCGTGAAGTTTTGCCACGAATCGAAACGTACACTGCCCGCCAAAACAAACTTTGAACCGATCCGCACAAAATCCTGCACAAAAACGCCGAAAGTTCGCTCGCGTCCGCCCGCACCGCTCTTTGAGGTCGCGCGATTATTGAAAAAGCCGATTTCGTCGCTCGCGCCGCGCACTTCTCTTGCCTCGAGCCCGAC
>JALZOH010000222.1 GCA_030857305.1 Acidobacteriota bacterium | reverse complement strand
GTGCGAAATATAAACGATGCCCGTTCCCTGTTCTTTCAAACGGCGAATGACATCGTATAAAAGCCCGACTTCGCGCTCGGTCAAAGAACTCGTCGGCTCGTCCAGAACGAGAATTTTCGCGCCTAATGAAACGCCTCGCGCAATCGCAATCATCTGCCGCGAAGCGATATTCAAACTTCCCAGAACGGCTTTCGGGTCAATCTGCAAACCTAAGTTTTGCAAAACTTCGCCCGCTTCCCGATACATTTTATTCCAATCAATCAACCCGAACCGGCGCGGCTCGCGTCCGAGAAACATATTTTCGGCAACCGAACGAAACATCAGCAAATTGACTTCCTGATAAACGGCGACGACTCCGGCGTTCTGCGCGTCTTCGGGCGTGCGGAAATTTACCGGCTTGCCTTCGTAAAACATCTCGCCGCCTTCGCGTGCGTATGCGCCGGTCATCACTTTTATCAAAGTTGATTTTCCCGCCCCGTTCTCGCCGACGAGCGAATGAACTTCGCCGCGCTCAAGCGTAAAATCAACCGCGTCGAGCGCAACCACGCCGGAGAAAACCTTTCTGATTTTTTGCATCCGCAAAAGCGGTTCGTTGGTCATTTGTTTGTAGGGGCAGGTCTCGTGCCTGCCCAAAGCGGCGAATGCCGCTAACCGTGTTCACACAATTTCAAGTTGAATTTTAACGAAATGTAATTTTCGCTTTCGCTCATTGGGCAGGCACAAGACCTGCCCCTACAATTGAAATTAATACGCCTCGTTAACAAATTGCGCCGCGTTTGAAGCGTCGAAAAAGCGGTCTTCGTTGATGATTTGCGCGGGCAATTTTTCGCCTCGCAAGTGTTTTTCGAGCGTGTCGAAAGCAATCGGACCGAAACGCGGATTGCATTCGACGGTCGCATTCATCTCGCCGGCGATAATTGCTTGAAGCGCGCTCTTTTGTCCGTCAATCGAAATAACCATCACGTCTTTGCCCGGATTCATTCCTGCCGCTTTCAAAGCAGCAATCGCGCCCAGAGCCATTTCATCGTTGTGCGCGTAAACGGCGGTGATTTCCTTACCCTTCGCTTGAATGATATTTTCCATCACCTTCTGCCCTTCGGCGCGGGTAAAGTTCGCGTCCTGCGAAGCGATAATTTTCATATCGGAACTTTTGCCGATTTCGTCCATAAAACCTTTGCTGCGGTCATTCGCCACCGACGAGCCGGTCGTGCCTTTAAGTTCAACGATTCCAGCTTTGCCGTTTGTTTGTTTAGCCAGCCATTCACCTGCGCGTTGCCCTTCCTTGATGAAATCGGATTTGATAACCGTCACGAAATCAACCCCGGGTGTGCCGGTCGCTTCGCGGTCAATCAAAATCACGGGAATGTTTGCCGCTTTCGCTGCTTGAAAAGTCGAGGAAAAACCTTCGGCTTCACGCGGCGCGAGAAAAATCGCCGAAACTTTGCGGGCGATTAAATCTTCCACGTCCGAAACTTGTTTGGCGGTCGTGCCTTGCGCGTCAGTGTAGACGAAATTAAAATTGCCGGCGCGTTTTGCGGCTTCTGATTTCATACTTTCGCTCTCGGCAATACGCCAGGGTCCGGTATTTTCCATCTGCGCAAAAGCGACTGTTTTTTTGCCGCCGCCATCGCCGCCCGATGTATTATCACCGCCGGTGCTGCTGCTGCTGCCTGCCGGTTTTCGATCACAGCCCATGAGAGCGATTGCAAAAAGCATCACTAAAACCAAAATGGTTCGATTCTTCGATAAAAAGTTCATAATTGTTGTTTCTCCAAAGCTGCCTTATTTCTAATGTCTAGTACAGCTTTTTCTTAGCGAGCTTTGCTCCCGCAAAGGCGCAAAGCTCGCTAAGAAAAAATCAAATTCTTTTTTAAATTCCTGATTAACGTTTTACTTTATTTTGTCGGTTCAATACGCAAAAATCCGAAACGCGCCGAAGCATTGTCCATTCCACCGGTCGTCAAAGCGACGCGAATGCCTCTGTCCCAAGGCGGCAGATAATCGCCGTTTTGCTCGCTTCCGACGCTTTGGAAGCTGCGCCCATCACGACTGATTGCGAAGCTGTAAAAAATCCCGTCGCGCGCCGTCAATCGCAAATAAATTTGATTTCCCGACGGCGCGTCGGTTGCGGAAAGCATTCGATGATTGTTTCGCTCGCGTCGCCAGACGATGATTTTGCCGCTTTGTAAACCGAAGCCGAGCGCGTTTTCGCCGTCGCCGTAAGCCGCGATTCCGGCAACTGTTCCATTTTTCATCGTCGCCGTGTCAATCATCGTCGTCGCCGTATAACTTCCGACCGTCGTCCAATAAGCCATAATTGCACCGAGCGGATTTTTTTCGTTGTCTTTGTTCGGCGAAAGCTCTAAAAAGCCGTTGGTGATGCGGTGATTCGGGATATTGTTCTGCTGCCACTGCCAGCCGTGGCGCAGAGTCGGCGTGTTGAAATCATCGAAAAAGCGATATTCCTCTTCTCGTTCCGCGATTCCAACCGGCGCGGCAGCCGTTTTGCTCGGACCTCTGCCGTTGTTTATCGTCGCCCAGCCGTCCGGTGTCCACTGCACTTCGTCGAGCAGAGCCTGTCGCCCGACGTAATTTGTATCTTTCGGGTGATAAGCGTGATACATAAAATACGTGCGCCCTTTTTCGGTCGTCACCATCGAGCCGTGTCCCGGACAATTCCAGTTTTCATTGCCTTTGAGAATCGGATTTTGGTCGTATTTTTCCCACGCGCCCAAAAGAGTTTTTGAACGCGCCAAGCCGGTCGCATAATTGCAGCCGCGCCCGCAACAGGCGTTTGCCGCGTAAAACATATAAAAATAATCGTTGTGCCGCATTATAAATGGACCTTCGATGAGATTTGCTTCCCACGTTTCCGGGTCGTTGCGCAAAATCTCCTGCCGCTTGCCGACGAGTTTCCATCGTTGCGTGTCGAGTTCCTGCGCCCAGAGCGGTGTCGGTTTATTGACGCTGTTGCCGTCTTCCTTCCAGACGACGAACAGTTTGCCGTTTTCGTCACGAATTGGAAAAGCGTCAATCGAGCCGACTTCCTGACATTCGAGCGCGCCGTGGTCGGTGTAAGGTCCGGTCGGTTTATTTGCTGAAGCGGCGGCAATACACAGCGAACCGCCTTTTTTCCGCGCCACATAAAAAATATAAAACTTGCCGTTTTCCTGCCAGATTTCCGGCGCCCAGTAATTGCCGACCGACCATTCGGGACGCTTTGGAAAAACGACGCCAACCGTTGTCCAATTAACCAAGTCGCGCGAATGCAGAATCGGAAACTCCGGTCCCCATTCGCTCGATGTTGCCGTCGCGTAGTAATCCTTGCCGACGCGAATTACCGATGGGTCAGGATAATCGCCTGCCTGCACCGGATTTGTATAGCTCGCGCCCTTCTGCGCGAAAACCTGCGCGGTCAAGCCGAGCAGAATGAACAACATAACGCTAATTTTTTTGCCAGAAGTTTTCTGTTTATTCAGCATATTTCTTTATATTTCGTCTTAATTTGAAAACGCTTTTGGTTTACCTCTTGTTTTGTTTCAGCCGCCCGATTCAAAAATCTTACTTGTTTTAGCCGCGTTAATAAATACCAATTTCGCATTACTGTTCCTTGCATTTATCCACGCGCGCCCGTGCGGTTGACTGCCTAATCACTAGTTGCGTGGAAATAGGAATCTCGACGCCGTTTTTTGTCGGCTTGTTTATTGTTTCCATCAAAGCATTGACCGCGTGATTTCCCATTTCCCTGCGCGGTAAACTGACGGTTGTCAAAGACGGCTCGGTCAGCGACGCAAAGGCAATATCGTCGAATCCGACAACGGAAACGTCGCGTGGAACATTTATTCCGGCGGCGCGAAACTGCTGAATGGCACCGAGCGCCATTAAATCGTTCGCGGCGATGACGGCGGTCGGCATTTTTTTTTCCGTCAGCATCTCAGAAGCGGCGCGTCTGCCGCCTTCAACCTTAAAGTCGCCCGCGTAAATCCGCTCCGGCTGATTCGGACAAATCTGCCGCATCGTTTCCCGAAAGGCTTCAAGTCGGCTTTTTGCAGACCTTAGATGAGCCGTGCCGTCGATAAAAGCAATATTGTTGTGACCAAAATCAACAAGGTGCTGTACCGCCTGCGCGATTCCTTCGCCGTATTCGACGCGCAGTTTGCTGGCGTGCAAACCGGCGTCGCCCAAATCCAGAAAAACTACTGGAACTTTGCATCTGGCGAGTTCGTCGAGCAGAGACTTGTCCATCTCGGAAGTCAGTAGAATCACGCCGCGCACGTTGCGTTCGATAAAACGCCGCACGTAATGCGAAGTGCGCTCGGCATCGTAATTCGTGTTCGACAAAATAATGTCGTAACCGCGTTCAAAAGCTGACTCTTCGATGCTTTTCACCAGTTCGGGAAAAAACGGATTGGAAATATCCGAAACGACCAGCCCGAAAGTTCGGCTTTTGCCCGAAGCCAAAGTCCTGGCGTTCGCGTTCGGGTAATAACTATGTAGTTCGATAGCCTTCAAAACACGCGCCCGCACCTCGTCCGAAACGAATCTCGTTTTATTGATAACGTGCGAAACCGTCGCGGTCGAAACTCCGGCTTCCGTAGCAATGTCTTTAATGCTGCTCATCGAAAGAATTTGACTTCAGGCTTTTATTTTATTTCAAAAATCTCTGTTTATGCTAATTTTTTATAACTCGTCTTACTGATTTTTTCGCCGACGAATTTTCGGAAACTTCTTACTTGTTAAAGTCGGCGTCCCGCCTTCGGCGTAAACCCAGCCGTTTTTATAAACCAGACGATTCAAAAGCATCACGCGGCGCACGTCACGGTCGCCGCCGATTGTTTCGCCTGCGCCGACATTGCGCCGTTTCGTGTTGATGGCGTGATAAACAATCCAGTCTTTCCCTTTGTCGTCGCGGATTACCGAATTGTGACCGGGCGCGAGCCATTCGCTGTTTAACTCCAAAATCACGCTGTTCGCTTTGCCCGTCGCCTGCGCCAGAGTTTCAAACGGTCCGATGGCATTCTTTGAACGCGCTACCATCACGGCGTAATGCGCTTTATCGCCGCAGCAATTGTCGCCCGAATAAAATAAATAATAAAAACCTTTTTTGTATGTAACCCACGCGCCTTCGACCAGGCGTTGATAATTGGTCGGGTCTT
>JALZOH010000221.1 GCA_030857305.1 Acidobacteriota bacterium | reverse complement strand
CGGTCCAAATTTTTTGACCGTGGGCGGGCAACAGATTCTCGTAGCCATTACGACGACCGGCGACACGGCTTGCCAATCAACCAACGTTGATTACCGTCTCGATACGACTTCAGCGTCGGCGTTTCTTCAATATGTGAACACTACTTACGAGACTTCGATTCCAATTCCCTGTGCGTAATTTGGTAGAAAACGTGCAGCATCTTCGATTTTCGGTCGCACGACCAGAATCGGAAATACTGCGCGTTTCATTTTTTGCGAAAACAAAAAATCCAAGTTTCCGTTTTCCTCTAAAAGATAACTTTCTTGCCGACTGGAAACTACCTTTCCAATCCGGTTTGTTTCAACGATCGGTAATAAAAGTAAGCGGTTTGCACTCTTCAATCAGGTGATTTTTGTGCGCTAATTTAAAAAAAAGTTCTAAGCCTTTTTGCATCGAATCATCAATTGAATAAGAGATATTTTCAGACAGGTAATTTTTAAATTTTTCCCGCGAAAGGGAAATCTCCGTTACATAATTTGAGACGATTTCGTCCAAATGATTTAAACCTTCGTCCCGCGCATTTTGAAAATTGATTCTTTTTGCAGTGCCGGCTTCGTCCGCTTGCGCCATCCACATCGCAAAAACAAAACCGCAACCGGTAAAACTTTTCCAAACTTCCGCCAAATCAAATTTTTTATACTTCGTTTCATCAATCGTCAGCGCGGGGTCGCCGATTAAAAGAGCGCAATCTGATTCGGCAAGCATCGCCGATAAGTTCGGTCTGGCGCTTTTGTAAGTTGGTTCAACTCCCAAAAATTCACAAAAAATAATCTTCGCCAGCGCGACACTTGTTTTCGACGAAACATCGAGCGTCACCGTTTTCACGTCTGGCAAGTCCACGCCCTTTGTGACAAGGCAAACGCTCCGCACTTTTTCCTTTGCGCCGACGCATACTTCCGGCACGAGCAAAACGTCTTCGATGCGTTGATATTCAATAACCGGAACGAGCGCGGCAGCAACGCGTTTTTGGGCGAGAAGTTCAGCGGAACGCGCCGGTGCGTTATCCAAAATTAATTCAAATTGTCCGCGACTTGAGCCGTACAAAAAGCTCCAGATAAGCGGCGCGGTGTTTGAATAACTCGAAGCTGAAATTCTAGTCGTTGGCATTCTGTACGCTTAAAACATCTAGAGATTCAGACGTTTCATCGATAACCTTCCTCATAATTTAAAATTTAGCCCTGGTTTTATTTCTAACAGACGCTTTTCCGTTTGCCAAATCTTGCTTAAAGGCTATGCGCTAATTTATGCTTGTTAAAACAACCCGAATTTTTCGATAAAAATTATATAAAAGATGAAAATTTACGATGTCAGCGTGTCGATAAGTGTGGATACGGCGGTTTATGAAGGCGACCCGAAAGTTGCAATCGAAACAGCGCACGCCATTTCAAAAGGAGATGCAGCAAATGTCTCAAAACTTTGTTTCGGCACGCACACGGCAACACACGTTGATGCACCAAATCATTTTATCGAGAATACAAAAAGAGTTCACGAATTGGATTTAGACAAACTGATTGGCAAATGCCGCGTCGTTGAAATTGATAAAAAAGCGATGGTAATTTCCGCCAAGCACATCAAAAACCTTGAGTTAAGCGGCGTTGAACGGATTTTATTCAAAACACGCAATTCAGAATTTTGGAACAAACCAGAAAAAGGTTTTCGCAAAGATTTTACTTATATCGAACCGGAAGCGGCGAAAGAATTGGTTGATTTGAACATAAAACTCGTCGGCATTGATTACCTTTCGATTGAGGAATTTGGCGCGGAATCGTTTGATACGCATATCACCTTGCTCGAAAGAGAAGTTGTCATTATCGAAGGTTTAGATTTGCGCGGAGTGGCGGCAGGCGATTATGAATTGATTTGTCTGCCTCTGAAAATCGTTAGCGAAAAAGGCGACGGGGCACCGGCACGGACTATTTTAAGACAAAAGTAAAAAGGCAAAAGTGAAGAAAGAAGATTTTGTAAGTGAACGCCGGAGTTTTGCGGAAAAACCAATTGGCGAACTGATTGATTTGTTGTCGAGCGACGAATTGCAAACGCGTTTTTTTGCCGAAATGTGTCTGCGCGATGCAACCAATACTTGACTGAATTTCCAACCGGCGAGTTCGCCGCAAGCGAGGGAAAAAGCCGTCGAAGAATGGCGTGATTGGTGGAGAGAAAGAGCAGGAACATTTAAGAAAAAATGGCATAGTTAGTTGTTTATCTGTATAAATTTAGATGAACAAAAATAAAATAAAATAATGGAATGGAGCGGACAGATTTTCAAAATTTCACTGATTGCTTTACTTCTACATCTAACGACGGTTTCTCTTGTGACCGCGCAAAACAAGCTTATTCCGCATAAAATTTTCCTCAAAAACCGCAGTCAATTTAACCTGAATTTACCGGCGAATTACGAAATAATTCCAGCAGCAGAAGGGCTTCGACGAGTTCGTTTTTTTGCGAAATCGCCTGATAATCGCATTTTCGTGACCGATTTGTTTAATCTCACTGATAATTCAAAAGGCGCGATTTATATTTTAGACAAGTTCGACGAAGGAAGCGGCAAATTCGGCAAAGTCATTCCTTTTATGACAAATTTGAGAAATCCGAACAGCGTCCAATTTTACACGGATGAAAGCGGGCAGGATTGGCTTTATATGGCGGAAACGGACAAACTCACGCGCCGGAAATTTACAAAAGGCGAAACGAAACCGTCTGATACCAAGCCGCAAATTTTGGCGACGTTTCCCGATTATGGTTTAGATTATAAATACGGCGGCTGGCATCTGACCAGAACGATTGCGATTGCGCCAAACGGTAAATTTTACGTCTCGGTCGGAAGCAGTTGTAATGCTTGCGCCGAAAAAGAAAAAGTTCGCGCCAGCGTTCTAGAAATAAATGCCGACGGAAGCAAACAAAATTTTTTTGCCAAAGGGTTGCGAAATGCCGTCGGATTAAAGTGGATTGGAAAGTTTCTTTTTGCTACGAATCAGGGTGCAGACCATTTGGGAGCGGGTAAACCCGACGAAACATTCTACGCGCTGAAAGAAGGAGCCGATTACGGTTGGGCTTCGTGTTATCAGGCAAACGGCAAGGTTTTTTCAGACCCGAAACATTCGCGCCTGCAAAATTGTCGCCGCGTGCCTAAATCCTACGCTTATTTTCCCGCCCATGCATCAGCGCTCGGCTTTGATTATTTTGATGAAAAGACTTCCGACAATTTTATCAAAAATTCTTTTCTCGTTGCGCTTCACGGCTCAACCAACGAAAAAATCGGGAGTGGCTATAAAATCACGATCATGCGGCGAGGCAAAAAGCTACAGGATTTTGTAACTGGATTTTTGCAAAACAAAAGTGTTTTGGGTCGTCCGTGCGACATTATGAAATTAACGCCTGATTCGTTTCTTTTTTCTGATGATTACAGCGGTGTGATTTATTACGTCAGAAAAAGGATAAAGTAGAAAAAGAAAATTAACCGGTATTCAAGAGGCTCGAATGGGACAAAAGAATTTCTCGATTGTGACTACCTGTCCTTACTCATCGTTTTCATTCCTGTAAATTTTCTTCCGCTTTTTGTACTCCAACAAACTGAAAGGTGAGGGATGAAGGACTTACGATTTTGATAGTTCTTCATCCCTCACCTTTATCGACACTTTATCTGACTGTAATCTGAGCAGAAGTCGCCACTCGCACCGCTCCGTTGTTTCTGTTTAGTCGCAACTCGTACACTCCAGGCGTGGTCGGGAAACTCATCGACGCCGTTCCCGCACTCGAAGCGGTCGCGCCCGGACTCGGAGTTCCGCTGCTCGTGTAGATATAAGATAAATATCCGTAATCAGCGGCTCCGATTGGAAACACTCCGATCCAATCGGTGGTGGTCGGCGAAGTGACTCCGCTCCACGAGACATTTAAGGTGCCACCGGCAGCAACAGTCGAAGAACTGGCGCTGACCGTAGCCGCGCCAGTTGTTGTGGTAGTAACCGTGATCTGAGCAGAAGTCGCCACTCGTACCGCTCCGTTGTTTCTGTTTAGTCGCAACTCGTACACGCCCGGTGTGGTCGGGAAACTCATCGACGCCGTTCCCGCACTCGAAGCGGTCGATCCCGGACTCGGAGTTCCGCTGCTCGTGTAGATATAAGATAAATATCCGTAATCAGCGGCTCCGATTGGAAAGATACCGATCCAATCGGTGGTGGTCGGTGAAGTGACTCCGCTCCAGGTGACATTTAAGGTGCCGCCGGCAGCAACAGTCGAAGAACTGGCGCTGACCGTAGCCGCGCCAGTTGTCGGGTTAGCACCGCCGCCCCATGCTTCTATTTCAACAATTCGACTGTTACCGGTTAAGGCGTTATTAACTACAACCCTGATTGCTGTTGTTGTTACTGCCGAAAATAGTAACCTCGTCCAGACTTTGTTGTTATTTGTAATACTTCCGTTCGGCACCGTCACCCAATTTGAGCCGTTCCAGTACTGAACCTCAAAACTTGTCAGACCGTAAAGACTGAAAGTAGTGTTTTCTGTCGGATCGACTGGAGTAGCGTAGTCATCCGGTACTCCGAAGATGCTGATTTCATCAATTGTTTGGCTGCCGTTAAAGTCCACCTGCAGCCAATCGGGAAAGCTACCGGCAGTCGCGTCTTTCCACCCACCACCGCCGCTTGCCCAGTTACGAACTCCGTTGATTGCTAAATCAGGTGAATAGGAGCTGCTAAATTGTGATGAAGCGCTTGCAATACTGCCATTAGAGGCTAATGCGACATTTATTCTGTTGGAGATTGGTGTTGGTGTTGCAACCGGCGTCGGCGTAACATTCGGCGTTGGCGTCGCGGTGGTCGTACCACTAACCGTGATCTGAGCAGAAGTCGCCACTCGCACCGCTCCGTTGTTTCTGTTTAGTCGCAACTCGTACACGCCAGGCGTGGTCGGAAAACTCATCGACGCCGTTCCCGCACTCGAAGCGGTCGATCCCGCACTCGGAGTTCCGCTGCTCGTGTAGATATAAGATAAATATCCGTAATCAGCGGCTCCGATTGGAAAGATACCGATCCAATCAGTGGTGGTCGGTGAAGTGACTCCGCTCCAGGTAACGTTTAAGGTGCCGCCGGCAGTAACGGTTGAAGAACTGGCGCTGACCGTAGCC
>JALZOH010000220.1 GCA_030857305.1 Acidobacteriota bacterium | reverse complement strand
TCGTAGAGCAGCACGGCAACTTCCCGCATCGAAGAAAAATTTGCGCTCGGCTTGATAAAAATTCGGTGCGCCGTTGTTGCTGAACCTGAACGAACTTCGACAATTTCGCCGATCTTTAAACCTGCCGGGTAGATGCCCTCCTGTCCGCTTGTATAAACAATTTCGCCGACTTGAACTTCAATACTACCGGGAACATAACCCATTTCAAGTGTGTCTGTCTTTCCTGTGCCGGTAACTACACCGAGCGCATTTGATGTGCTGAGTTCACCGGTGAAGCCGCCTTCGCTCTCTTTTTCTCTGGTAACCAAATAAATTTGCGCCGTCAGAGGACTGACCGCCGTTACTTTCCCGACCACACCGCCATTATCGACAATCGGCATTTTCAATTTTACGCCGTCCAGACTTCCGCGATTGATAATCAAAGTATCAAACCAGACGGAAGGGTCGCGTCCGATGATTTGAGCAGGCAGCAATTTATAGTTAGACTGTTTTTTTAGTTCGAGAAGCGAACTGAGCCGGGCGTTTTCAGCCGATAAGCTTTCTCTATTTTGAATCTCGACTTCCAGTTCCTGGACGCGCTGTTTGAGAACGTCATTTTCACTTTGAGCAGACCTTAAATTAACGAATGATTGAAAATAATTTGTGGCGGCGGAACTAATACTCGTGACGGGCGATTGAACAAAATTAGCCGCTACCTGCGTCCAGGTGCGAATAACTCTCTCCTGTGAGCTGGTCTTTGCATCAAACGCCATCAAAATAAAGTTGCCGAGGAGCAGGGCAATCATAATCCACGGCGTTATTCTCCAAACATCTTTCTGACTTCGCTCAATCATCTATCAGTTATCAGTTATCAGTTATCAGTTATCAGTTATTCAAAATTTATTGTTAACTGCTAACTGCTAACTGCTAACTGTTTCAGCTTCCCGTCATCAATGAATTGTCCCACTTAACGCGTTTAAGAAGCTCAAAATCAGACAGCATCTTTCCAGTTCCGAGCACCACAGAGGAAAGCGGGTCGTCAGAAACGACGACCGGCAGACCGGTTTCGATCATCAGGCGTTTGTCAAGGTTTTTGAGCAACGCGCCGCCGCCCGTCAAAACGATTCCCCGCTCGACAATATCAGCGGAAAGTTCGGGCGGAGTTCGTTCTAACGCAACGCGCACGGCATTGATAATCGTTGCCACCGAATCAGACAGCGCTTCACGGATTTCTTCGTCCGAGATTGAGATTGTTTTGGGGATTCCTTCGATCAGATTTCGTCCGCGAACCTCCATCGTCAGCGGCTCTTCAAGCGGAAAACCCGACCCGAGGGCGATTTTAATCGCTTCGGCAGTGCGCTCACCAATCAGCAAATTATATTTGCGCTTGATAAATTGTGTAATCGCTTCGTCCATTTCGTTACCGGCTACGCGCACGGCACGCGAATAAACAATTCCCGAAAGCGAAATAACGGCAATATCGGTTGTTCCGCCGCCGATGTCAACCACCATATTTCCGTGCGGTTCGGTAATCGGCAGACCCGCGCCGATTGCCGCCGCCATTGCCTCTTCAACTAAGTAAACTTCCGAAGCCTTCGCGCGGTATGCCGAATCTTCGACGGCGCGCCGTTCAACCTGCGTGATTTCCGAAGGAATTCCGATGACGACTCGTGGGCGCACCCATGATTTTCCGTTATGCGCTTTGCGGATAAAATGCTGCAGCATCTTCTCCGTCACCTCAAAATTCGCAATCACGCCGTCTTTCATCGGGCGAATAGCGACAATATTACCGGGCGTTCTGCCGAGCATTTCCTTGGCATCGCGCCCGACGGCTTCGACTTGGTTAGTAACTTTATTAATTGCAACAATTGAAGGCTCCGATACGACGATTCCGCGACCTTTTGCGTAAACCAGTGTGTTTGCCGTTCCAAGGTCAATCGCCAGGTCGCTCGAAAATAAACTAAATAAAGACTTGAATGCCATTTTTGTAAAATATCCGTGTTAAAATTTAATCTTAAATATGCTTTTTGTTTGAAAGGAGACTATAACTCTCTAAAAACCGCTTGAGTCTTACTAAATGGGAAGAATTTCATGCGGCACATTCAACCTATTAGCATACACCTAATTTGTTTTATATTTCCAATGATAAAAGGGAAAATCGCAAATTTTTGTGAATAAATAAAACAAGCGTCAGCAAGGGTCAAAAAAGTGTCGAAAAAAAAACTTGTTACCGTCGGGCTGCCCTATAAATCAGGATTATGATTTTAGAGTAAATTCAGCGGTAAAAGACATAAGTTGGCGTATAATGCGCGAATAAAAATTAGCCTTACACTGTTGCCTTTGAGTAAAGAAAATTTATTGGCGCAGTTTGAATTATTTTATGAAGATTCAGTCCGTAAAATCTCTAAATGGAAAAGTACGCCTTCCCGGCGACAAATCGATTTCGCACCGCGCGGCGATTCTCGCATCGATGGCAGAAGGCGAAACGCGCATCGAAAACTTTGGAAGCAGTGCGGATTGCGCTTCAACATTAAATTGTTTGGAAAAACTCGGCGTTGAAATCAAAAGAGAAAACACCACGATTTTAATCGGAGGCGTTGGAAAAAAAGGTTTCACAAAACCCGTTTCAGAACTCGATTGCGGAAACAGCGGTACGACAATGCGTCTGCTTTCAGGCGTTCTCGCCGGACAAAATTTTGATTCGGTTTTGATTGGCGATGAATCACTTTCAAAGCGTCCGATGCGGCGCGTTATCGAGCCTTTGACTTTGATGGGCGCGAAAATCGAATCAAATGGCGACTCCGCACCGCTTAAAATCTACGGAAAAAATCCACTCAAATCTATTCTCTATGAAATGCCGGTTGCCAGCGCGCAGGTAAAATCCTGTGTCCTCCTCGCCGGTTTGAACGTGGAAGGCAAGTCTAAAGTCCAAAGCCCAAAGTCCAAAAGCCGAATTACAACTTCAAGAAATCACACGGAATTGATGCTCGAGTTTCTGGGCGCGGAAATTGAAGAAAATTTTATTGAAACAGTTGAGGGATTCGTCCACGAAATTTCCATCGACGGAAACTCAAATCTAGCTTCCAAAAACTTAAATGTTCCTTCGGATATTTCATCTGCCGCTTTTTTTATCATCGCGGCGGCGTGTCTGAAAAACTCTGAAATCGTTATCGAAAATGTTGGGCTGAACCCGACCAGAACCGCGATTATCGAAATTCTGCGCGGGCTTGGAGCGGACATCGAGACGTTAAATCAAACGGAAAAGTGTAATGAATTAATTGGTGATTTACGTGTTCGAGGAAACGAAACTTTTATGCCGAAGGTTTTATCAAATAAAATTGACGGCGAAGTTATCGCAAATTTGATTGATGAAATTCCGATTTTAGCAGTTTTCGGCACAAAGCTCGAAAACGGCTTAGAGATACGGGGCGCCGGAGAATTACGCGTTAAGGAATCCGACAGAATTTTTGCCGTGGTCGAAAATTTGCGGCGAATGAACGCGGATATAGAAGAATTTCCAGATGGTTTTCGGGTCGGAAAATCTTCTTTAAGAGGCGCGCGAATTGATTCGTTCGACGACCACCGGATTGCGATGGCGTTTGCGGTTGCCGCGCTGCTGGCGACGGGCGAAACGGAAATAAACGGCGCCGAATGCGCCGGTGTTTCGTTTCCCGAGTTTTTTCAAGTTTTGGGACAAGTAGTAAAATAGACTGCGAAGATGGAGAACTCTAATCAAAGAATTGTTCTGACGGGCTTTATGGGCGTTGGTAAATCAACCATCGCCAGACTTCTCTCGTGCATGCTCGGGTGCGAAAAAATTGATCTCGATTCATTTATCGAGAAAAAGGAAAAGAGAACAATTGCCGCAATTATAAAACGTGATGGCGAAGCTCGTTTCCGCCGAATTGAAACCGAGAATTTGCGCCGGATTTTGTCGGAAAATGATGCGAAAATTGTCGCACTCGGCGGCGGCGCGTGGACAATTGAAGAAAATCGCCGTTTAATCAAACAAAATAAATTGACGAGTGTCTGGCTCGAATCGTCTTTTGAACATTGCTGGAGAAATATTTCTCTTTCAAAACGAGAGCGACCGCTGGCGAAAAACAAGAGCGGCGCGCGAAAGCTTTTTGATGAACGACAAAAATATTACTGTCTGGCGGATTGGCATTTTGTGATTAAACCCGAACTGAATTCGTTTGAAATCGCAAAAAAAATTGCCGAAGAAGTTTTTTCAGCAAAAATTAACTGAAATTTTCGGAAAAATGTTTTAGACTGATGTATCAAACTAAACGCCTGTGAAATTTTCTCAAAATATTTTGAGAAAATTTTGGCGAAAGCCAGCCGAAATTTGAAAAACCATTGTCGGCGCTTTTAGTTTGAAGGTAAAAGACGAACGAAATGTAAAAATTTCTCAGGAGGAAATATGAAAATTAAATTTTTAGCAGTTCTCTGTTTGGCGGTATTATCGTCGATGGTCGGTTGTAAAAGCGCAACTAATACCAACGTAACTACCACCAATGCCAACATGACGATGACGACACCGGCGATGGCAGCGGCTGACCCGGCGACCGAAGCTGCCGTCAAAGCAGCGTTGGTGAATAAAGGATTAAACGATGTAACGGTTCAAGCGACAACCACTGAAATTACGATTCGCGGAACTGTTCCGAAAGGTAAATTGGGCGAAGCGATGATGGCGGCATCCGAAGCGGGAAGAGGTCGCAAAGTTACTAATCAAGTAAGCGAAAAATAATCTGACAAAAGGAGAAAATAATTATGTTAACTGAAAAATACCAATCACTAATTGATTTAGCAAATCGTCTCGGCATCTCAGGACTCGACGTGCAGGAAACCGACGACGTTCTCAAGGTCGGCGGCATCGCCGGAAGTGCAGATGCAAAACAGCAACTCTGGGATGAATATAGCCGTCTTGATCCCGATTATCGTTCAGGTGATCTCGTTTTAAACATTTCCGCACCGGAAGGCGATTCTTCTACAAGTTCTTCTTCAGGCTCAGGTTCAGGCGCCGGTTCGACCTATACGGTTCAGTCGGGCGACACTCTGAGCAAAATCGGTTCAAATTATGGCGTTAGCTGGCAGAAAATATTTGAAGCCAACCGCGATAAACTCGACGATGCCGACAAAATTCGCCCCGGTCAAGAACTTAAAATTCCGCAAGGATAAAGAT
>JALZOH010000219.1 GCA_030857305.1 Acidobacteriota bacterium | reverse complement strand
TTCATAAATTCGGAAACGTCTTCGAATTCCAAGTAAACCGAAGCAAAACGAACATACGCCACCTTATCGAGTTCTTTTAAGCGCTGCATAATAATTTTGCCGACATCGCTGGTCGGACGTTCGCGATCAAGCGATTCCTGCACATATTTTTCTACCGAGTCCACGATAGATTCGAGTTGCGGAGCGGAAATCGGGCGCTTTTCGCAGGCGCGAAGAAGTCCTGCCATAATTTTGTTGCGGTCAAAACCTTCGCGCTTGCCGTCTTTTTTGACGACCATATACGGAATTTCGTCTATTCTTTCATACGACGTAAAGCGCCTGCCACACTCGATACATTCGCGCCGACGGCGAATCGAATCTCCGTCCTTTGATTCTCTCGAATCAACAACCTTATCCTCCAAATGAGCGCAAAATGGACACTTCATAATCAGTTATCAGTTATCAGTTATCAGTTATCAGCTTTTTTACTGTTAATTGTTAACTGATAGCTGTTGGCTGTCCTGTGCCGCGTTATCGCTGGACAGCAAACTTTTAAAACGCGCAAGGCTCATATCGCCGTGCAAAAAGTAATATAGTCCGAAAAACACTGCCGGTGCGAAATAAACGAGATGCATTGCAATCGAAGCCGCCGCCGCTTGTTCAGCGTCAACGTTTAAAAATATCAAGCCATACCCAGTGGCAGCGTGAAATGCGCCCGCCGCGCCGCCAGGCGTCGGAACAATTGAGCCGATTGCCGCCCAACCCATTATAAACAGCGAATCGCTGAAACTAAGCGGCAAATTGAACGCAAGGAGAACAACCCAGGTTGGAACGGCAATCGAAATCCAGAGCAAAACTGTCCAAAATACGATTGCGGCAATTTCGCGCCAATCTTTTAAAATCTTCAAAGCCGTGGCTAGCTGCTTTAGGATGCTCAAAATGATTCGTCCCATTCGCGCCGGAATCCAAGATTTATCAATTGTTTTCCCTGCCCAAACGATAAAAGGCGCAGATAATTTGTGATAAATAAAGAGCATCGAAAATCCGACAAAAACCCCGACTAACATAAAATTTCCGGCTAGTTTTATATAAGCGAATTCGGATTCACGCCCCGCCGGAACACTAAACCAAAATAGATTGAGAGAAAAAAAACAGATTAGAGAAGCAAGATCAAAAACGCGCTCGACACCTAAAGTCACGAGCGCCGCTGAAGGGCGAACTTTCGGGTCGCGCATCGGAAGCCACATCGGGCGGACGATTTCACCTGCTCGACCGACCAGAAAAACTGCTGCGTAACCGACCGTGGTCGTCGCGAAAAGCTCTTTCAGAGAAGTTTCGGTGATCGGCGCAAGCAAAACCTTCCATCGAACAGCCCGCAGAAGATAACCGAGACAAATAACTAAAGTTGCAAAAATCAAATAAACAGCATTTGCCTTTTGCAGACTATGGATAACTTTTTGCCAATTAAGATTTCGTCCGAAAAACCAAAAAATAAAAATGGCAACAAAAAATAAGAGAATAAATTTCAGAGACTTTTGCAAATCGTTTTTCAACCCTTTTTACTATTAAATATGAAATAAAAAATTGCGCACATTCGAGTAAACTCTCAAGATACAGTATTCAGGCGGAAGACTGCAATATATATTGTAGATTTTCGCGTGAAAACTCCCGGAAGAATCTTTGTTGGAACTTTTTCTGATCCTAAAACGTAAGAAAATTTTGACAAAGCAAGGTTTTTAAGCTTTATTGCTTTGAGAAGCGAGCACGTGCTTTTTGGAGAAAACTAGCGTTGGAGGCATTAAAAGCAGCAGCGGCAAATAACGGTGCGGAACTTGTCAGGCGGTGCCGGGCGGGCGACGGAACAGCTTGGGAAGAAATTGTTTCCAGCTTTTCGCGCCGCATTTTTAACCTTGCTTTTCGGTTTACTTCGAGCGTGGAGGCGGCGGAAGATTTAACGCAGGAAGTCTTTATACGCATCTACAAAACCCTCGAGCAGTACGACGCCAAACAAGGTGATTTGGCAAATTGGTTGATGCGCCTGGCGCGAAATTTGATAATTGACGATTACCGGCATCGCCAGCGCAATCCGCAAAATTCTTTTGCGGATGATGTTGAAGATCACACGTTTCATCTGCGCGCGGTCGGTACTTCCGCCCAAAAAGATTTGGAACGACGAGAGCTGTGCACTCAGGTGCAGGAAGGAATCGACAAATTACCGCCAGATTTAAGAATGTGCGTGATTTTGCGCGACATCGAGGAAATGAGTTATCAGGAAATTGTCAACGTTTTGAAGATACCCGAAGGAACGGTTAAATCGCGCATCAATCGCGGACGAATTGAGTTGGCAAAAATTTTACGCCGAATGAGAGTTGTCAATATGTAGAAAGAAAAATAACTGTCGATAAATACAGATCAATCTAGATTTTTATTTATATTATTTGTGTAATTTGCGGTTAGAAATTTTTGTAGTTTTATGAATAATCAAGATGAAAAAACAATAAATTGCTCGGAATTTGAAGAACTTTTAACTGATTACTTAGATAACGTGCTTTCGAGAGCAACGCATAAATCAGTCGGATCTCACGCTTTACGCTGTCCGATGTGTCATGCGCTGCTGAATGAAGTAAAGGGTGCGCTCCAGCTTTGTCGGGAAATCTCCGTGCCTAAAACTTCGATGACCAAACTCGAAGCGCGAATTCTTTCAATGACTGCGCCAGAAACTGCAATGGCGTGCGAGAAATTTGAAGAATATCTGACCGATTATTTAGACGGATTCCTGCCGGCGCCTGTTTTTCACAGATGGGAGCGGCATGCTGTTTTATGCGAAAAATGCACGGACTTACCGGGCGAAGTCGTGCGTTCGATCGCCGTTTGCTACACTTACAAACTTGAAGAATTGTCGCTTCCCGTCGGTTTACACGATAAAATTTTACAAGCGACCATCGGAACAACCGAAGCCGAAGCTGTTAAAGCGTCCTGGAGTTCGCAAGCTGCCGAATGGATTCGCGGTTTGAGCTTTCCAATTTCGATTCCGCAGCTCGCTCCTGTCGCGATGATTATGCTTTTTGCAGTTTTGATTTTTAGTCAAACCGTTTCTGCTGACGGCTCGATTAGCGGAATGTATCAAAAAAGTTTTGAGCTTGCCGGACAAACTTATCAGCAAAGCACCGACATAATGCTTGGCAATTCACCAGCCGAGCAAAAATCTTTTTCAGAACCGATCAACGGAACTTTTATCAATAATGAGGATAAATAAACGATGAATTGTGCATTTCACGGGCAGAATATGGCGGTTGTCAATTGTAACGGATGCGGAAAACCTCTGTGTCCGGCGTGCGACCACCGCGTGAAAGGTTTTCCCTTCTGTCAGGAATGCATCGTTTCAGGCGTCGAGCTTCTCCGCAATCAAACTCGATCAGGGTATGTCCCAATTATTAAAAGACAAACCTCGCCTTTGATGGCAACGCTTCTTTCGCTCATCTGCCCGGGTCTGGGCGCCGCCTACAACGGACAAACTACAAAGGCTTTGATTTATTTCGCCGTGTTTGTCGGACTTTTTCAGATGGCAATTCTGACGGGCGGAATGACAATTTTTGTTTTAGGATTTATTGGAATGTGGCTCTTTGCCGCGCTCGATTCCTGGCGAACAGCACAGCTTCTCCGCTCCGGCGTCGCGCCGAATGATGCAGAAGATATTATTGTTCAAAGGTTTTCCGGCAATCCGAAACTCTGGGGCGCGGTTTTAGCTGTTCTCGGAGCTTCATTTTTTTTGCAGTCTTTTTTTAATTTTCGCATCTTAACAAAAGCTGTTTTGCCAATTTTGCTCGTTGGTCTGGGCGTTTATCTATTGCGCGATTACGTTTTTAAGACAAAGAAAAATCAGCAAAAATGGAATGATTACTCGGCTGCATCGGACGTGCCGACATTCGTCGGCGCAACGGGCAATCCGAATTCTAATAATGAAAGTTTTGATTCGCCAAATGATTTTGAAACACAAACCGCAGTTAGAGCGTGGAAAAACAGATAACAAATCCTGTATGATGGAAATGGAATAAGTTTTAGAGGGTTTTTGAATACCGCTATGATGAGGTAAATCAGTTTTAGAGAGGTTTTAAAAGTTATGTCAATTTGGTTAAAAGCCGCAGGAAAATGGGGAAGCGTATTCGCCATCCTAGCTTTAGTTATTACGTTGCTCAAACAAATAATCGGGTTTATCGCGTTTTTAACAACAGCAATCAAAATCCTTGTTGTTTTAAGCTTTATTCTTTTATTTGTCGGAGTTGGCTTTGTAGTTTTGCGTTCCTGGAACACAAAACGAACCGCCAAAGAGTAAAGTTTTAATTTCTTCAATCTCAAGTCATCAAGGAGAAGTTTGGAATTATTTGTCTTTGGTGACGACTTATGATATTTTTATAAACTTCATATAGTTAATCAAAAGATAATTTATTTAACTTGATAAGCAATTAATCCCCAAAAAGATCATTTGTGAATTTATCTACGAATGTTCTTATTAAGGTTTCGCGTCAGTCGCCGCTTGGCTGTGCTTTCGTGATTCCGCGTGCTGAACTTTTTTAATCTCGGCGCGAAATCATCAAGAAGGAGCTAAAGAGCATTATGAAGAAGAACAATAGTTCTGAAAAATTTCTATCATTTAATTTATTTAAGAAAAACGTTCAAAATCACTTTTCCAAAATTTCAAAAAAGTTTTTATATAGCGCAATCGCAAGTTTAATATTAACATTTGGCTTGATTACATTAGCAATTACAAGTTTTATAAGAAATAATAATATTGCCGAACCTCAAGTGGATTCTTCGCTTCAATCAACATTAAAAAATCAACCTATTCAAGTAATTCCAAATAATTTAAAAGCTGGTTATAAAGCATTTAATTACGCTCGCCCGGCGGCTTCTGATGATTTAGCATTAAGTCGCGGTGGACCGGAGGATTTAATAAACTTAACGGAAGAAGAAAAAAAGACGGTCGAGACTGAAATGGAAAAGCAGTTGCGATTAATCGTTAAGACGAGCAGCCCAGCTATGCTGCCTACTTACTGGGCGCATCTTGGAAAAATCAATAACGAATTCGGATACCGAAGCAATCCGTTCGGCGGCGGCGCTACCGAATTTCATTCAGGAATGGACATCGGCGGCGACACCGGTGATTTAGTTGCTGCTCCCGCCGCCG
>JALZOH010000218.1 GCA_030857305.1 Acidobacteriota bacterium | reverse complement strand
ATTGAAACACTGTTCAATGCGGCTATTTTCCGGCGGGTGTGTATTACTACTCTGATTATTTTGTGACGTCAGAAACAATTTAAGCAATGCAAAGTCAAATGCCGGACCAAGTAAGTATCTTCCTATTTTGTCGCATAGGAATTCCTCTATGTGAGAAGCAATCTTTTCTCTTTGTGTTTTGAGGTTTTCTAAATCGAACAAATTTGCATTTTGCCCATACTGCTTATTAAAAATTTCCTCGATACCTTTTACTATTGAACTATAATTTTCTTTCCAGTATATATGTCCAACCTCATGTCCTAGCAAAGCGATTGAAGCAATATCATGTTTTGCCTCAGAAGGAATTATAAAAACATCCATTGGTTTGGATAAATTTCTCAGTTCCTTGTGAGGTGAAAAACTTAATAAATCTGGAATTACACTGTAACTTTTACTATTGAGATAATGAACTATTAATATATTGCGGTTTTTGTGGTCAATACCGAGTTTTTCATAACACTCTTTTATGAGTGCCATTGCCCACCAGGAAGATTTGTTAGGACTTGAGGTTAGAAATAAATCAATAAGTTCCGCGACAAATGAGAGTTGAGCCTTGAACTCCATTAAATCATATCTATCAATTATTTTTTCGACACTTGAATTAAGATAATCAATTATTTGGTTGCAAATATCTTTGATAAACTTTGGGTAATTTTGATTTAATATACTCTTAATTTTATCAATCTCAGAATATACAAAACTTCTTGCGGCATCCTTAAAAACATTATCTTGTCGGAGTTTTATAAACTTTTCCATGTAAATGCGCTTTGAGGTTTTTGCTCCGTTTCATCACTTATAATTTGCATAGTATTTAGAACGAGTTTCATAATACTATCCTTATCAGTTGGATCAATAGAACTTTTATCTTCTGACTTTAAAATATTCTTCAAACTCTCCAAACATTCTTCTTGCTTTTCATCTTCGCACGTTTTTTTTAACGCTTTTGAAAGAGCATCGGAGAGTTCGATAGCAGCAGAATGCTCGTTATTGCTAAAACCTTGAAAGCTGTACAAAATCATTTTTGGAGATAATTTCTCCTCCTGGTTCATATCAACGGATTCAAGAAAAATCTCTTTATCTTCTTCGCTAAAGTCTGTTCCTTCCCTATCTTCAAGCCAATGTCTAAAACTATTTAGAATTGAAATGGCAACGGAGTAACGAGCATTCGTTTCTAATAAGTTCATGTATGACATGATAATCTCCTTAAATTTTTGTTTTGATTTTTTAGTTTGACCCAATTCAAATAATACATCGGATTTCTAAAATATCAACATTTATTTATAAAATCTTATTATTCTACAAGCATTATTAAAGCCTGACAACATCAAAAATCGCTTGTGTCAAAAAGCCTTAAAATTAGTAGTTGTTGTTTTTTAGGTAGTTGTGTATAAAATCTAACTCGTCAGCCTTCGATAGATATTTGGCATTCGCTCCGGCAAACTTAAAACGTCGTCAATAATTGTATAGCCGACATCGCCGTATAAATCTTTTAGTTCAAACTCGGAATCTTTATCAACCGTAATGCAGAACGGTGTCACGCCGCTCGTTTTCGCTTCGGTCAAGGCTTCGCGCACATCTTCACGGGCGTAACGCGCGTCGCCGTAATCGTGGTCGTATGGTCTGCCGTCGGTCAGGATTATCAGCAGTTTAGTGCGCGAATCCTGACGCAATAATTTGGCGGAAGCGTGGCGGATCGCCGCGCCGAGCCGCGTGTTATTTTGAAATGTAATTCCGCCAATGCGTTTTTCGATTTCAGCCGAATATTTTTCGTCAAAATCTTTGACAACGTAAAATTTGACGTTGCGTCTGCCTTCGCTTGTGAAACCGTAGATTGAATAAACATCGCCGACTGCTTCGAGGGCTTCGCTCATCAAAACAAGACCTTCTTTTTCGATTTCGATGATTCGGCGTCCCGGATGCGTGTAGGGCTGCAGCGGATTTCTGGTAATCGTCCGAGCCGTCGAAGAAGATTGGTCGAGCAGGATTGAAACCGCCACATCGCGCTGCCGTCGCAGGCGTTTTGTATAAATTCTTTCCGACTGTTGCCCGTCGGCGCGTTTGTCAATCACAAAATCGACGAGCGCATTTAAATCGTAATCTTCGCCGTCTAATTCGCGGTTGATTTTTTGGAGGTTTTCCGGCTTCATCAATTGGAATTGGTGACGAATCGAAGAAATCTGACCGCGATAACGTGAGCGGGCGAGCTCGACAAAATTTCTGTCGCCTTGCCGCACTCTTTTCTCAATCACGCGGCACCAACCGGTGCGAAAATCAGACAAATCCTTGTCCCATTCGTCATATGCAAAAGCTAAATCGCCCGATTCAAGCGGCTGTTCGGGCATTTCGTTGTGCGTCCAAGCCTCCGTGCCCTGCAAATCTTCCGGCTCGCCTTCGTCGTCCAGACTGTTCCAGGCATTGAACAAATCGCGCGCATCCGGCTTTTTTTTCGGTTTTTCTTCACGTTTGACCCGGCTTTCGCTGACTGCTTCGCCCGCATTTTTGTCGTCATAAGAGTGTTCGCTTTTTTCTTCCGCCTCCGTTTGCCCGGTTTCATCGGCTGAAATGTTTTGAAAAAGCGTGTAGACGCGGCTTGTCGCGATTAAAGCGTCAGCCACTGTCGCCGTTTTATCGGACAGGTAAGATTCGATAACGGTCTCGATTTCTGAAACTATCTGTCCATAGAATTTGCGCGCGTCATCGGTCGCGCCGCCGCAGAGCGTAATTTGAAAAAGCAATTCAAACGGCACTTGGTACATCGGCAGATCAAAAATAAACGGGCGTTTTTCGCGCAGAAGCGTCTGCATCAAATCTAAATCCTTCCGCAATCCGCGATAAGTTTGTCTTAGAGTCTGGTCAATCCGCGCATTTTCCATTGTGCCGAAAATCTTTTTCGCCAGGTTCGGCTCGGGGAAAACTTGCAGGATTGTTTTGTAACCAGAATTTTTTGGTAACTTTCTGCGCTTTTTCTTTGCTAATTCATCTTCCTTTTCAGGAGAAAAAGCTTTCTCGCCCGTTTGCACATCTTCAATATAACCGGCTAAAGAAAATGCATCGGTTTGCTCGCTGGTCGCGTCATAAAGCGCGGATAGTTTAGTAAATGCAGCTTTTAACTCTTCGGTATCGTGGTCAAATGTTCCAAACTCGATTTGTCCGGCGCCGTGCGCCGCCAAAACTTTATAAAGCCGAAAATCCGTTTCGTCATCGCCAAATTCCGTAACTGTTGACGGTAGATAAATTGTTCTGCCGTCGCCGATCCGCGATTCTTGCGGCAGAGCGTTGAGCGGTGCAATCTCAACTTCCCTGCCTGTTAAACCTTCAACATAAATACGCAGAATCGCCTGCACGCTTTCGAGCGGCAAACCGGTCTGAGATTCCTGAAGTAAAGCGTTGCTGTTGCGGGTTTCAAGCGCGAAAAACGAACGTCTCGCTTTTGCGTTTTCATTTTGTGTTTTGGCAAGACCTGTCTCAACCCATTCTTCAAATTGGGCAAGCGAGACTTTTCGCAAAGCATTTGCGCTGGAACGAAACGCGGCAAGCGCGGACTCGGCATCTTTTTCGGCGATTTCTTTGATCAGCTGCAAAACCCTGCGCGCAACCGCTGCAGCTTCCTGCTTTTTTTGCAAAGCGATAATATTTGAAAAAAAATTAGGACTCGAACGGATAAACGAAATCAAGATTGCGTTTCCGCTCTTTCCGACCGCCAGAAGGCACGCGCGCCAATCTTCAAAAACAGAGTCAAGACGCCGCAAAACCGTGCCGCCCGCGCTTGTAAAGTGAAGCGTCACGCTTCCACCGAATTCAAGAAAATCAGATGCTTTGGTTGTCAATTGAATGGCTTGTTCGGCAGAAAGCTCTTCGAGCGCGACGGGCAGAATCTGCCATAAATCAGCCGTCATTCCACCGGTTCGATTGGCGAAATGCGAAGCAAGAGCAATCACAGATTGTGCAACTGTTTGTTTTTCGTCGCCGAAACTGTTCAAAGTTTCGGCTAATTTCGGCGTTTTTTGCAAAAAATCCGCGCTGTGTTTAGCCGAGCGGGTCGCAATTTCCGAAGCGAGTCCGAGAATTTCCGTCAGAAGATTGTCGTCGGCAATTTCTTTTGCTAATTGCGGAATCAACTCGAATGTTTCAAGCGCAATTGAACTTGAAAGGACGAGTTGGCGGGTGCAGATTTGGAAAACGAGCGAACGCGCTTTTTCCGGAATTCTTTTCAAATCAGCAATTCCGCCGGTAAAAAACTTCGCCCCCAAATCGGCATTGACCATTGCAATTCGTCTGCCCATTTCCGCCCAGAGACGGATGTCTTCCGCGCTTAAAATACGAGCGGCTTTTGGCACGGCTTCGACAAATTCACGACTAGCGCGCAGAGAAACGCCAGCCAAAGCCGCGCTCATCTCCAGCGCGATTATTTTTTTATCGTTTGGAAGTTTGCCCAACCTGCGGGCTAAACCGGTGAATGTCTGTTTTTCGGAGTTTTGCGAATCGTTTTCCGTTTCTGCCATAGATGTAGTTTAAGAAGTCCAAAGTCCAAAGTCCAAAGTTCAATGTAAAAATACAATTGACCTTAGATTTTGAGCTTTAGACTTTCGAATGCGTACCTTACTTGCAAAATCTTCTTGGGTGTGTTGTAAATATAAAAACATGTTGGAAATTACTGATAGCGCATTTCTTGATAACCATCATTGGCACGAAAACAATCGCGCCAACTAATCTTACTGCCAAAATCAATAAAATTTAGTTTACGGGCGTGAACTTTGAAAAAGGTTTTTCGCCCTTATTGTGTTTTAAAATGAACGAAGAGAAATTAAAAATTGCACTACAGAAATCAGGACGCCTTAGTGCTGACTCGATAAATTTACTAAAAACGTGCGGGATTAAATTTGACAACGGCACGGGCAAACTGAAATCAGCGGCGCAGAATTTTCCGCTCGAAATCTTTTTTCTGCGCGACGACGACATTCCGCAATATATCGCCGACGGCGTAGCAGACATCGGCATTGTCGGCGAAAATGTTTTAGCCGAAGCGCAAATAAAAGTGAAAATTATCGAGCGGCTCGGTTTCGGCAAATGCCGTTTGTCACTGGCTGTGCCGAAATCTTTTGATTATCAAAGCATAAGAAGTATCGACAA
>JALZOH010000217.1 GCA_030857305.1 Acidobacteriota bacterium | reverse complement strand
GCGCGAGATGTATCAGGAAAAAATTGATGACGATTAGCAGCAGGATGAGTATGATTGATTGGATGAAACGCCTGAATAAAAGCCGGTTATAAAAGCGGGAAAAAGAGATTTTCATAGACAATATATTTTTTGAATCTCCCGCAATTATATAAGATTGAAAAATGAAATTTCCGTTACGAAATGCGCGTTTCCTGCGTCGCCCAAATCTGCCAACGCCCGTCGCGCTTGACGAATGTATCGGTAAAACGAACCCGAATATCGAAAGACTGATTTTTTTCGTCGCGTCCTTTGAGGCGATTAACGCCCGTTACAATCGCCGCGCCGCCTTCGATGCGAATGTCTAAATCGGAAAGTTCGGCGGACTCAACCGTGCTTTTGTCGGCTTTCATTTTTGCAATCATCGCCGCCCGTCCGCTAATCGCGCCCGCTTTGCCGTCAATTTCGCTGGCATCAGCGGCGTAATTTCGTTCAAACCACGCCGTATCGCGTTTTACTAAAGCGTTGTTCCAATCACGTTTCATATAATCTAAAACAGCGTAATCGCTGACTTCGTGATTGGCATTGGTAACGGCTTGCCAGCGTCCGCCGCGCTTTTCAAGAACGTGGACGCTTCGATTATAGTAGGTTTCTTCCCTGCCGTTAGCGAATTTGGCGGTTACAAGAAGTCGGTGCGTAATGGTCGCCGTGTTCGGTGTGCAGGAAACGATGTAATTGTCAGAAATTACCGTGTCAGCCGTCTGCGGATTAGCTTTGTTGCGCGTCGCCCGGCGGAGAATATTGTCAATCGTCTGAGTTTTGTTTGTCATCGCGGGCAAAGCGACAAAATCATCGGCAAAAGTGCTTTCCAGATAAGCCCGGTCGCCGCGTTGTCCGGCTGCTTCCCACGCGAGGTCGAAGGCTTCGAGAGTCTTTTTCTCCGCGTCGCCGCATTGACCGAAACCGAATGTTGATGCGGTTATTATTAAAATTGTAATTGCTAAAATAGTTTTCATATTTGAATTCCTTTGTTAGAAAGACACAGAATTATTTATACAGTCGCAACCATTGTTGATGATGCTCTATTTTATATCAACGGCTTAGTAATCAGTTTCCGCTATGATGCTTTCTCCCAGCAATGCCGCGAGAGCATTATCCTTTGGATAGGCGTGTCCGCAATGTTGGCGAAAAGCCTCTGCAAAAGTTACTGGATTTTCAGAAATTTGTGACGCTCGTTCTGCCAGTGAAGTGTTCCAGCGACGCATACTCTCAACGTATTCATCCATTCCGTGATGCTCCCGCAGCCAGTTGCGCTGGCTCGCGTGACAGGAAAGCATTTCAATTTTTTGCTCGATTAAATCGCTGACATCCACGTAAAATTGAGGCGTGATTTTCTTGCCGAAAAGGTCAACATTCTCTATCGGCTGGGCGTAGTAAAGATACGGTATGGCGGAAGTATGCGCGGCAGGCGTCAAATCTTTCGTTTCGTAGTTTGGTATCGAAGCGTAAAAACAGGCGTTGCGGACGAGCAGGCTGGTCGTTTCGTGGTCTGACATATAATCCTGCGGCGAATGCGTGATAACAATTCGAGGGTTTAGCTCTCGCAGCAACGCCGTTATGCGCCGATTAGAATTGTCATCGTTAAAAATACACAAATCGCTAAATCCCGCGTGATGATAAGTCGCGCCCAAAACTTTACAAGCCTCTTTTGCTTCATCGTAACGGATTTTACTCGTTTCTTCTGGAGAATGTTCGGTTGAACCGCAATCGCCCGATGTCATTGAGGCAACGTGGATTTCATATCCAAGCCGACGGAGCGCAAACAGAGTGCCGGAACACATAATTTCCACGTCGTCGGGATGTGCGCCGACTGCCAGCACTCTTTTGATTTCCGAAGCCATAAATTGTTGGATTTAATTTAACAGATAATCGCATCATAATCACTCTTACAAGCGTTAGCCGTCATTCGTCGCAGCCACGTTTTATAATGCTTTCGTTATGCGCAGCATTAGAGCGAATTCGGAATCAACGAATAGAAAAATAAAAGATGCCATATCCATTTAGATGTAGCATCTGATGTCTTTTTGGTAAAGTTTTCAATCAACGCAGGCGGCACTCGTTGAGCATAATATCCCGAATCATATTAGCTCCTTCCGGCGTGCCATGCACTTCGTGCGGGGTATTGGGAACGATGTTGAAGCGAACAAACGGTGAGCCTGCGTCAAGCAGCCGCTGTTGAAAAAGCACGCTTTGACCGACGGCAGCCGTGTGATCCTGCGCGCCGAGCAACAACCAAACCATCGTTCGCGGATAATTATACTGCCAATCGCCAAACGCGACGCTGGCTTCCTGAAAGCGTTTGCGAAAACCGAAATTGCCGCTCGTGCAGGGACCCAAATCGGCGGCATAGCCGAATCCCATGTCTACCGTTCCGGCATTGCCGCCGTCGTCATACCAGGCTGATTGCTTAGCCGTGTCGTGTTTCAGGCAGCCCAGATCAATCCGACTCGTCGGCGGACCGGCAGACGGCACGACTGCGGAGAAAATATCCGCCAAGCCGTATTGTGCAATCATATAAGCGACCTGCGCCGAGCCGCCCGAATTTCCCGTCGCGCAAAAGGCGGTCGTCGAGCTTTGCGCGTGCAGATTATCATAAATCCAGCGCGCCGCCGTTGCCGGTCGGCAGGCTAATTTTCCGTGTCCGACGTGCCATCCCGTCGGGCTGATTAACCAACCTGTAGCCCATTGAAGAATTACGGTGCGAAAACCGGCTGCCCGCAATTCGCCGGCGACGCGCCGGGGTTCCGCATTCTCGTCCCAAGCTCTGGTTCCGCCGCCGCCCGACATAAATATAATCGTCCCGCGCGGCGAAACCTGGCTGGCGGGATTTCTGACTCGCAACGAAAGACTGATCGGCTCTGGCAGCTCGGAGCAGGCAACTTTGAGGTCGTAACAAATTTCTCCGCCGTTGCAGGCGGTCGGACCGGAAGTGACCGTAGCTTGTCCGAGAGGACGCGCCTGAACTGTAGTTTTTGTGGTCATCTCGTCAGTTTGCTTATTTTGTTGAGCCGTTAGATTAACGCGCAATAAAAGGCAAAGCCCGCAGACAGCAATTAGTTTTAGACAAATCTTCCAATTCATCATAATTTAACCTCCAAAAATTTCGTTTAATTGATTAGCACGCGCTTCAACCGGGGACCAAGTCATAATCCAACGAGGTTGCTACGCTAAAAAGAAGATACAGCAGTGCTAATTATTAGATTAGACTTAATGAAAGGAAAAAAAGTTTGGAAAAGTTATGATGCGCCCGGATTTGCGATTGCGGAGTTATTCGATTTGAATATCAGGCAAGTAGTAACCGTAAAAAACACAGAGAGTATCTAACGACGGAATCAAGCCACCTGCCGAAATTATTCAACGCCTGAAAACTCATTGTCGAATTATCTTGATTTATTCGCCGAAGTTTTTTTAGACGATGTTTGAAACACTAGCGTGCGCGAAAAGAACGGCATTATCCGCGTTTCGATACGCACCGCCGTCTTATCAATGTGGTCGCCGTCAAACTCCTCGAAAGTATGTTGGATTTTATTGCGCTTGAGAACGGCGGAAAAATTACGGATGGAATCAAGAAGGTCTTCTTTTGTCCCGACATCGAAGGCGATGCCGCGCAACCGCGTCAAATTGCCGCGATATTGGTCAATCATCCACATCGGCGTATTTGCCAGCCAACGCGCCTGCGCTTGTTCGGCGGACGCATCGGGTTCGCCTTTCTTTTTGACCGGAAAATCCGCGAAAAACGGCGGCTTTGTCGGGTTCGGCGAAAACGCGGCGGCTGAAGCGAGAAATGTGCGGGCGAAAAATCCCGCTTTTTCGATTTCTTCCCAGGATTTGATATTTGACGCTTCGACCATAGATTCATCCGGCGTAACAAGACTCGGGTAAGCATCCAGACAGCACGGACTCGTCGCATAAATCGCGCCGTAAATGTCGGGGTGTTTCATCGCCAATTTGATTGCACCGTAACCGCCCATCGAATGCCCGACAATTCCGCGACTCGCCACATTCGGCATCGTGCGATATTTCTTGTCAACGTAGCCGACTAAATCCCGCGTGATAAAATCTTCCCAATTGCCGGTCGTAATTGAGTTGGTGTAAAAACTGCCGCTGAATTTGTTGCTCGCGTCGGGCATCACGAGAATCATCGGACGCGCTTTCTGTTCGGCAATCAATTTATCCATCATCGCGCCGATGTTCATCCGCAAGCCTTCGTTTTCGATTATCCAGGTTTTGTTTGCAACAGGCGCAAAGCCGTGCAGAAGATAAACGACGGGATAACGAACTGCGGTTTGTTTGTCGTAATTCGGCGGCAAATAAACCAAAACGCCGCGCTTGGGCGAACCGCCGATAAGATTTCCTTCGAGCGAAACGGCGTGCATTTCGTCGTTGATTATCCTGCCGCTTTGCGCTGAAGCGGATACAACGGCGGTGATAAAAAGGAAACCGAATAAAATATAAAAAATATTTTTCTTCATCGATTGCTGAACGGGCTGGAATTTTATCTAAAACTTTCAACCAGCGATTTGATACGCTCGACGGCAACTTTAACGGCAAGACTGACCGGCTGGCTCATTTCCGCGCCGAATTCGTCGTAACCTGCCGGTTGACAGCCGACGACAAAAATCTTTGGCGGCAAAACATTCAAAGCGCGGGCGAGCGTTAAAACTTTTGTCGGCTCGGTGTAATGCGCGTCAGCTAGCGAGCGATGAAATTCAGCCGACGTTACGGCGTCAGTTTTTGAAATTTCAGGCTCAAAAACGAAGATTGTTCCCGCAGCCGCACCTTTATCAACCGCATCAGCGATAATCAGCGCGTCGTAACCGTTCATCAGTTCTTGAACGAAAGCGATTCCGGCAATTCCCGCCTCGAAAATATCAACTTCACTTGAGAAATTATTGTCTTGAGAAAGCGACTGCGCGACGGCAACTCCGAAACCGTCATCGCCGCGCAGCACATTACCGACACCGGCAATTAAAATTTTCATAGAACTCTTAATTTACCGCATCCGAATGAAATAGATGTTTACACGGCTCTCCGGCTGAATCCGGGTCGTGGCAGTCGCAATCCGGGTCGGCGCATTCGTAATGACCGGGCTTCATCATTTCTTCAAATTCGTCGGCAAAACGTCGTCCGCCTTCGCTTTTGCCGAGAGTTGTCAGCGCGTATTTGTTT
>JALZOH010000216.1 GCA_030857305.1 Acidobacteriota bacterium | reverse complement strand
TGTTGACGATATTCATAAAGCTTACCGGACCAGATGCTACACCGCGCGTCGAATTAACCATCGCGCCCGCTGGACGTAAAAATTCATACGTCATGCCCGTTCCACCGCCGGTTTGATGAATGATTGCCGCCGCCTGCGCGTGTTCCATAATTCCTTCAATCGAATCGGGAACATTAAGCACGAAACACGCGGCAAGTTGTCCTTTCGGCTTGCCGGCGTTTACAAGACAAGGCGTGTTCGGAATAAATTCGCGGTTGAGCATTATCTCCAGCATCGAGTTATAGAAATAATCACGCGCGCTCGGGTCTTGTTCGGCGGTAGAAACATGACCGACGACGCGGCGGGCAATATCTGCCCAGGTTTCGAGCGGTTCGCCTGTACTGTCTTTCAACGAATAACGCTTGCTGACAACTTTTTGACCGTTTAGCCCAATTGGCTTTATCTCGCGCTGCGCGGCGGCTCCCGCCCCATTTCCATTAGACTTTCCGTTTGTGGCGACAAAGCCCCCCGACACGACTGTCTCAAAGACTGTACTCATTTTATTTATCTTTCCTGGAGCGTCTATTTTCAAGACACAATTATATTATAATTTTAATGTTTTTATCCGTTATTTGCATTTGTCAACGCGTGTGTTAAAGATTCATTTCTAAAGCCTGTCTGTAAAATTATATTTGGCTTTTCTTTCTCAAGTGAAAAGCAATATACCTGAAGTCAAATTATCTTGTCAACAAAAAATTACACAATATATTGTGTTGCTCTTCTAATTTTTCACAAAATCAAGCGTAACTTAATGTGTTTCCTTAGGTTTTGCGGATTTAAATTTTTTTATCGGTTTGAAGTTTTAGTGCGACTTTGCCCGAAATTTGACATTTGCGCTTAATTTTGCCGAAACTATTGCTTATGGACAAACTTATTCAAGGAACATCTGCCGGCGGAAGCGTTCGCTTTATGGCGGCAATTACTACTGATATCGCGACCGAAGCGTTTCGACGACACCAAACATCGCCGACTGTTTCGGCGGCGCTCGGTCGGGTTTTAACCGGAACGCTTCTGCTCGGCGCAAGCCTCAAGGAGTTTGACCGCTTGACCGTAAAAATCGAATGTGACGGGGCGGTCGGGGGCATTATCGCCGAAGCGACTCCTAACGGAAATGTGCGCGGATACGTCAAAAATCCTGAAGCCGAATTACCTTCTAAAGCTGACGGAAAACTGAATGTCGGCGGAATAATCGGAAACGGAACATTTTATGTGATTCGCGAATCCGGTTATGAGATTGGGCTCCACCGCGAGCCGTATGTCGGTTCAGTTCCAATCATCTCAGGCGAAGTTGCTGAAGATTTTGCGTATTATCTGGCAAAGTCCGAGCAAATACCGTCGGCAGTGATTTTAGGCGTTCTAGCGCAAAATAGAGAGCCATTTATCGCAGCTTCCGGCGGCGTGATGATTCAGATGCTGCCCGATGCCAATGAACATATTGCGACGATGATTGAAGATACGATTCGCCACGCGCCGCATTTGACAGCAGTAATCAAAGAGAATGCCACTCCAAGCGATCTTGTAAAATTGGCTTTAGGCGAAATTGATTTTGAGATTTTAGAAGAGAAGGAAATAAGATTCGCTTGTAATTGTTCGTTTGAGAGAGCAGTTTCATTGATTGGCTCACTCGGCGCTGACGAAGTTAAATCGATGCTCGAAGAAGATAGGGGAGCTGTTATGAACTGCGGTTTTTGTAACGAAACATACCGTCTGGATGAAACGAATTTACAGGAAATTCTTGATTCCAATTCACTTTAGTAAGAAACAAAATAATCACACAAAAAATCTCAAATCTAAGATACGCGCTATTAAAACCTTGATGTGCATCCAAAAAGCACACAGAAAAGTATTTTGTGTCAACTTGACACCGCAATCAGTTATCAGTTATCAGTTGTCATCTTTTCTAATTGTTAAATCAATTTATGAAAATTGAAATCGAAAGCTCGCAGAATTTGTCGCTCGAACGCAAAATAAAAATGCACGAGGCGCGGGAAGCTATTATCGACCGGCTCGCGCGTGATTTGCCGACGAACATTGATTTGGAGCGGTTTCTTCGGGTTGTCGTTTCTGAAATCGGGCGAATGATGCAGGCTGACCGCTGCGACCTTTTGCAGCTTTCAACGAGCAGCGAACTGCGTATCAGCCACGAATGGCGCAAAGACGAAAGCGTTCCTTCGAGCGAAGGCACGATTATTCCGTTTGATTCCGAAAAGCTTTCCGAGCGCTTTGACCTCACCAGACCGATTCGCATTAACGACACCTCGCAAACAAAAGATTCAACCGTCAAATTTTTTACAAAAGCACTGGAAACGCGTTCTCTGCTGGTTGTCCCAATTAATTTAAGCGGCAAAGTTTTAGGTCTTCTCGGACTTCACGATACAAAACAGCCGCGTGAATGGCTTGACGAAGAAGTTACATTTCTCGAAGCAATCGCTCGCCAACTCGCCATCGGTTATCAGTATACGAGTCTTTATGTTTTGCAGGAACAGGAATCGAGGCGCACCAATGCGCTTCTGGAAATTGCCAACACGCTTAATTCGCATTCGGATTTTAGAGAAGTTTCCACAAAAGTTTTGGAACGCGCCATCGGACTGGTCGGCGCGGACTACGGCGCGCTCGGCGTGCTTGATCAGACGGGGAAGAAAATTTCGCTCATCGCTTTCAAATCTGCGCCGGATGTTGAACCGAACGCCGTTTTGCAGATGATTGAGGAACACGGACAATCACTGGACATCGAGCCGTTTCCGGCACTCAGCGACATTTTGCGTGAAGGAAAAACTCTGCGTCTGGTTGATAAACAATTACCTTTTGCCATTCGCCTCATCTTCAATTCTCAATTAGGCGGTAAAGCCGCTCTCGTCGCGCCGGTGCGCGTCGGCGGGCAAGCATTCGGGCTGCTCGGTTTCGTCTGGAGCGCGGAGCGCGAACTCGGTTTTGAAGACCACGAAGTCGCGCTGGTCGAAGGAATTTCTGACCAAATCGGAACAGCGCTCGAACGCGACCAATTGAGCGCGGAAGTAATGCGCTTAAAGTCTGAACTTCAGGAGCGACATCAGAGCCAGATTATCGGGCAAGCATCGAAAATTCGCCGCGCCATTAAACTGGCGTTAAACGTCGCTGATACAAACACAACCGTTTTAATTCAAGGCGAATCGGGAACCGGAAAAGAATTACTCGCCAATCTGATTCATTATAATTCAGGACGCGAAAATATGCCGTATGTCAAATTAAACTGCGGCGCGATTCCTGAAGCCTTGCTTGAATCCGAACTTTTCGGACATGAAAAGGGCGCTTTTACGGATGCCCGAGCGCAACGCAAAGGACGTTTTGAAGAAGCCAGCGGCGGAACGCTTTTTTTAGACGAAATCGGCGAAATGCCCCTGACGGCGCAAGTCAAACTGCTACGCGTTTTGCAGGACGGAGAATTTACGAGAGTCGGCGGAAACGAACTTGTCAAAACCGATGTCCGCGTTGTCGCGGCATCGAATATCGACCTTGAGAAAGCTACTGAATCAGGAAATTTCCGCAAGGATTTGTTTTACCGTTTGTCGGTTTTCCCGATTGTCGTCCCGCCTCTGCGCGAACGACCCGAAGACATCCACTTGCTCGTTTTTTATTTTCTTGAGCTTTACAAGGAAAAAACCGGACGATTTGTATCGGGAATTTCCAAAGAAGCCTTGCGCGCGCTGGTTAATTATGAATGGTTCGGTAATGTCCGCGAGCTTGAAAACGCGATTGAACGCGCCGTAATCATTGCCTCCGGGCGACAAATTGAACTCGATGATTTGCCCGAAGCGATCAGCCGCAAGGCTTTTGAAACACACGCCCAAGTTCGCCAAGAGCGTTTTCGCGCCGCGAGCGAAGGCAGCCCAATCGGTATCAAAATAGAACTGCCCGCCGCGATGGACGAAATCGAAAAGCAAGTCATCGAAGCTACGCTTGATTACACAAGCGGCGACAAATCCCGCGCCTCACGCCTCTTAAACATCGGCAGAAAAACGCTTTACCGAAAGTTGGAACAATATCAGAACAGCGATAAATAATTTGTGAGTTATGCGTTTAATGCGGAAGCCCGCACCCAGTAAGGGCGCAAAAAGGCGAATCTGACACTCTTATTTCGCGCGTATTTATACAATTTATATCTCAACTTCGTAACTTTATGGGTTTTGAAGTCGGAAATCAGCCCAAAAATCAGAGCTAAAGATTTTACCAAAAATCAGAGCATTGTCAGAAAAAGTAAAAAAAATTGTTATTAAACAAATTTGTCAACCCGAACTTTTCTCGCCCGTCATAAGATCAGTGACATTTTTAAGTCAATAAGTTAAATTGTTGTTAGCAAATCTTACGAATTACAAAATCTTTGGAGCTTTAGAAATGAAATATTTTTCTTCCGCAGTTTTTTTTGCCGTTTTCTTTTTGCCGATGTTTTCCGTCCACGCCCAAAACCCGACTCGCACACCTCCACCTGACGATGATGTTCTGAAAATTTCGACGACCTTGATTCAAGCCGACGTGACGGTAACGGACAAAGACGGCAAAGTCGTCACCGATTTAAAGCCTGAAGATTTTGAAGTCTACGAGAACGGAAAAAAACAGGACATCACAAATTTTTCGTTTATTTCGGTAGATGCCAAATTTGCGCCGACCGAGCCGGTTAAATCGCCGACTGCGACCAAAAATTCGATTCCGATTCCGCCCGTGAAATTAAAAGCCGAACAAGTGCGGCGAACTTACGCTCTCGTGGTTGACGATTTAGGGCTAAATTTCGGCAATGTTTTCTGGGTTAAGCAATCGCTGAAAAAATTCGTCAACGAGCAGATGCAGGAAGGCGATTTGGTGGCGATTGTTCGCACGGGCAGCGGCATCGGCGCGCTACAGTCGTTCACCTCCGACAAACGCCAACTGCTAGCGGCAATCGATAAAGTCAAATGGAACTCGCAAGGCAGAAGCGGGATCAGCACTTTCGCGCCGATTACGCAGAGTTTGAAGGAAGACCTCGCCGGAGTAAAAAAAGCCGACGGAGGAATGCGAAACCCTGTGGGAAGCGAAGAGGACAATCAATTTGAAAATGAAATAGAAGAATTTCGCAACGAGAATTTTTCCGTCGGGACGCTCGGCGCGTTAAACTATATCATCCGCGGAATGCGCGATTTGCCGGGCAGAAAAGCGGTGATGCTTTTTTCC
>JALZOH010000215.1 GCA_030857305.1 Acidobacteriota bacterium | reverse complement strand
AACGCAAACTAAACTCCTAAGTATCAAACGCGAAGGAACGCTTGATTACGCGGCAATTATTGAAGGCTCCAGGCGTCTGCGAAATTTTTATCAGGAACGAGGTTATTTCTTTGCTGAAGTAACCGCCGTTTGTTCGGTCAATCCGGAATTCGCCGAAGAGGAAGCCAGCGTGACGACAAATGAAACCGACGTTTTATGTTCGGCTTTGAGCGGCGCCGGTGCCGAAGGAGGCTTGTCTGACCGCGTAGTTGAAGTCAAATATAAGGCAAACCTTAATCGTCAGCTGCGACTTGTCGATATTCGTTTAAGAGGAACGGATAAAATAACGATTGCCGATATTCAAAGCGTCTTGAAATCGCAGGAAAAAAGTTTACTCGGCGTTATTCCCTATTTCGGCTATGGTCGCGGCTACACGAGCACCGAAATTTTGGAATCAGATCGCTTAACCGTATTGTCGCTGATGCGCGAACTTGGCTATCGCCGCGCTGAAGTTTCGGTTGAGCAGGGCGTGACGCCAAACGGTGAGGATTTAATTATCACGTTTGTCGTCGAAGAAGGTATTCCGACAGCCATCGCTGATGTTGACATCGAAGGCAACACAACGTATTCCGATGACGCTCTCAAGGCAAAACTGCCGAGTCTGGTCGGCAAAAACTTTTCAAGGGCGCGGGCGCGCAACGGCGTAAAAGAAATTTCCCAATTTTATTCGCAGGAAGGCTACTACGATGCGAAGGTAAGTTATTCGATTGTTGAATTGCCGGAAGAAGAAGGTGCGACGCAAGATACAGTCAAAGTCGTTTATAACGTTGAAAACGAAGGCAAGAAGGTTTTCATTAATCGTATTTTGATCAACGGCAATGAGCTAACCGAGCGCGATGCAGTTTTGAAAGCGATAAACTTAAGAAGCGGAGATGTTCTACGCGCCGTCGATATTTTTACCAGCGAACAAAATCTTTACTCCACCGACGCTTTCAGTCTGGTTGAAATCAAACCCCAACCGGCAGGCGAAACGGCGGACGGAGCGGGGCGTCTCTCCGACATTATTATTAATGTCTCGGAACAAAAACCGCGCCTTATTACCTATGGCGGCGGTTTTTCAACCGACATCGGAGCCAACGGATTTTTTGATATTCGGCACTTTAATTTGTTCGGCAAATTGCAGCAGGGCGGCGCGCGTGTCCGTGCCAGTCGTCTGCAGCAGAATGTTCAAATAGATTACATCAATCCGCGATTCTTAAATGACGGAAAAACCGAGGGCGGCGCAATTAGATATTCGCCGCTGACCTTCACCGCCCAATATCAGCGTGATTCAACCGTCACGCGCTTTTTCCGCTCGACATTTGATAAAGGCACTTTCGGTATTGTGCAGCGTGTTGACGTGGAAGGCAATCCGATCGATGAATTCGGCGCGGAAACCAGCGACCCGACTATCAACCGCCTGACGCTTTCCGCCGAAACAAGCCGCACCATCAGCCGAAGTAACAGAAGTATTTTGTTCGTCCGCTATAAATTTGAAGACGTGCGCCTGTTTAATATCGAAAGCCTTCTGATAAAAGAACTTCTACGCCCTGATTCCCGGATTCGCACTTCGGGCTTGGGCGCCAACTTCGTTTTTGATACGCGGGAAAATTGTTCGGTGAGATACACGATTCTTGATATAATTTCCAAAGGCGATCCGGGCGATCCCTGCCGTTACAGTCCGAATGACCCGACGCACGGCAGTTATTTAACGGCGGATTATAATTTTTCGCTGCCCGCACTCGGCGCAAATATCGGTTTTCAAAAATTTCAAGGTTCATACAACACCTTTTACACTTTTCCGAGATTGAAAAACATGACGCTTGCCGGACGCGCCATTCTCGGTTTGGCAAAAGTCTTTTCAAGAAACCAGGATTTTTCGTCGCAGTTTCCTGACCTTGAAGACATATTGCCGATTAGCGAAAGATTTTTCGCTGGTGGTTCAACGACGCTGCGCGGATTTGATTTTGAACAAGCCGGACCGCGTGTGGTTGTTGTGCCGCAAGGTATCTTTCGGAATCAAAAAGGTGAGATCGTTCCGATAAGTCCTTTCTCGGTTCCGTTTGGCGGCAATGCACTGGCAATCGTTAATGTCGAAGCCCGCATCCCTCTAACGGATTCAATCCGCGTCGTGCCGTTTTATGACGGCGGCAACGTTTTTCGCCGCGTCGGAGATATTTTTAAGAAGTCAGATGATGTGACCAACGATGTTTTTCGGCAGAATCTGCGCTCGGTCTGGTCGAATACGGTTGGACTTGGATTACGATTAAAAACGCCGATTGGCGGTGAATTTGCAGTCGATTACGGTTATCTGCTTAATCCACCGAGATTTTTGATTCCGCAGCCCGACGGCACAAACAATACGTTTCAGGTGCGGCAGGGACAGTTCCACTTCCGCTTTGCCCAGGCTTTTTAATAACAGCTGAAATGTTAGCAATAAATGATTAGTAAAGAACTCAGAGAGTTATGCTTTATGATTTTTTACTCACCACTTACCGTTTACCACTTACCACTAATTTACGGCGGGCTTGAACTTGTAAATTCGGGCGGCGTGAGGAAACCTCGATAACGCGGACTTCCCCTACCGTTGATTCGGATAAGGCGCGCTTCGGCGCATAAGTTACGACATAGCTTGAATCAATTATACGAGCAATCAGAGTTGGTTTGTCGAGCATTTCCTCTTTTGATTCGGGTAAGGTAAATTCGCCGTTCGTATCTTTGGAAAGCGTCGCCAGATATTTTTCGCCGTTGATTAATTCTTGTTTTCTTTCGCGCATTTTTCTTAAAAATGCGCGGTCAGTATTGATTGTCAAAATATTTGCCGTGATAGCTGTATCGCGGACTCCGTTCGGCATCTGTGCGGCAACTTCCGCAGGCATTGCTTTCGGCGCCGGCGAAGCAGCTATTCCTTTAGTGCGCGGTTCGATGTCAGCGCGTTCAAGCTGCGTGTAGCTAATAACGTGGATGTTAACGTCGGTCGCCAACAGATTTTGCATCGCCGCATCTCTCTGAGTTTTATTATTGAAAGTGTCAGTGCCGTCAGTAATGAGAACGAGATGCCGATTGTCGAGCGCGCTTTTCTGCAAAAATTTAGTTGCGGTTTCAAGCGCATTAAAAAATACGGAACGCTTGCCGAAATTTGCTTTGGTTTTTAGTATTTTTAGCGCCTCAGTTTTATCAGTTGTCCATTCGGCAATAATTTCGACTTTATCGTGATATTGCATAATTGCTACCGAATCTTCCGGTTGAAGCGCGGCGATTAAATTTCCCGCCGTTTTCTTTGTGTGGTCAAAACTTTTTGCTTGCCGCATCTCGCCGCCGGTATCCATGACAATTAAAACATTCGCAGGTGTCCGCCGGATACTGTCCGCCTGATGAAGTCGCCCGTCCTCCATAATTACCAAATCTTCTTTTTTGACGCCCGCGACAAACTTGCCGTTTCGGTCAACAGCGGAAACATTAAGCTTAATTTCTTCGGTAAATATTTTTTCGGTGTCGTCCGTCTGGATTGGCGTCGGAGTCGGCGACTGCCCCTTGACACCAACAAAAGCAACCGTAAGAAAAACGATGAGCAATAAAATTCTGGTTGACGAGCAAAGCATAAAAACTCCTTTTATATCAACTAATTCGAGAGTTTGATGCGCAGGCAAGCGTCAAAGTTGTAGTCCAGGCGATAGTGGTAAACGGTAAACGATAACAGTGGAAAACGGTAAGTGGTAAGTGAAATACAAAAACTTTTCACTTACCACTTACCGTTTTCCACTTATCACTAATTGAGTCTTACTCGATTTCCAGGCGAGTCCGCGCTTCCCAGAATTCGGGATAAAATCGCTTTGAAAGCGTTGTCTGCAAATAGCCGACGCCTTCGGAACCGCCCGTTCCCATTTTGCCGCCGACGGTGCGCTCGACCATTTTGATATGATGAAAACGCCAGTGCGCGACGAGTTCGTCGTGTTCGATTAACGCTTCCTGAAGCGCAAACTCCTCGCTGTATTGTTCGATGTCGCGGATAATTTTGACAACTGTTTCGACACGGGTTTCATAAGTTTCGACGGCAAAACCTCGCTCTCGCAGAAAATTAAAATAAGCATCGTGCAAAGTTTCCGCGCCGAATCTTTCATTAAGCCGTTCAATCGCAAACTCCTCGTCAAAAAAACGCATCAATTTTTCATCTTTTAAGCCTGAAAGAAATTCGATTTCGCGGAACTGTGTTGATTGAAAACCGCTCGCGGGTTTGAGTTCTTCCCGAAACAGCAGAAAATCGTGCGGCGTCATTGTTTCGAGAATCTTAAATTGATTTATCAGAACTTTTTCGATTTCGCAGACACGCCCGATGTTCCGAATCGCCCGCATAATGCGGCGCTCGTTGATGTAAGAAATTGTCGCATCGAGTTCGTGCAAAATTTGCTTAAACCACAACTCAAATGTTTGATGAATAATGATGAACAATAATTCATCGTGCTTTTCAGGCAAAGCAAGTTTTTCCTGTAATTCAATTAATTGTTGAACCTTTAAATATTTATTGTAAGAAAGTGGTGCTTGCCCGCCGTAGTCTGTCATAATTTTAGGGACGAGAAATCTTCATAATTTGCTTTCCTCGAAGTTAATTTATTATAGAGGCTCTCATTTACGCTTAACCTTTGTCCCTTTTCCCTAAAAATCTCTGTTTTATCTTCGTTTATCAAAGGTTTTATGTCAATTTTATTATTTTATTGAAAGAATCTGCAAAAAAGTTAAATAATGTCTTGACAGCAGACCGTGTTTTCGGCTAAATTCTCTTTCGTTCTATCAAAAAACAACACAAAATTAACCCCAAAAATCTTGCAGTTTAAGATTTTCTACTTGTTAGAAAATGAACTTTCTTACATATCTATTAAATTATGCCGGATGAAGCTGAAATTTCTTAGCTTCATCAAGCGTAGATTTGTTTTTTTTGCCTGTGTTTTATTTAAAACGCTTTCGGCTTAGAACTTGGAGGAAGAACACCTGAAAAATGTTCAAAAATAGAAATTCACTGAAGTTTGTAGGAGGAATTAGAAAAAATGTCAAAAACAATTGGTAAGGTCAAATGGTTTAACAACGCAAAGGGCTACGGTTTTATCGAGCAGCCCGGCGAACAAGATATTTTCGTGCATTACAGCGCGATATCGGGTGACGGATATAAAACTTTAGCCCAGGGACAAGACGTCGAGTTTGAAGTCACGACCGGACCGAAA
>JALZOH010000214.1 GCA_030857305.1 Acidobacteriota bacterium | reverse complement strand
TCCGACCTGAAAACAGGACTCACCGCTGACCGCGCGCACGCCGATGGCTCAACGCTTCCGCCCGATCACGAAAGTTACAATATTGCCAGTTCCGCCGCCACTGGATTTGCCTTAACAAGTTTGTGCGCCGCCGCGGAAAGAAAATGGGTTACGCAAACCGAAGCCAGAACGCGCGCCCGTATAACGCTCAAATTCTTTGCCGAGCGCGCCTTTCATAAAAACGGTTGGTTTTATCACTGGATGGACAAAACGACCGGCGAAAGGCGTTGGAACAGCGAAATTTCTTCAATCGATACAGCAATCATTCTCGGCGGAGTCTTAAGCGTCAAGCAATGCTTCAAAGAAGACGCGGAAATTACAAGACTTGCTAAACAAATTTATGAGCGTGTGGATTTCCGGTGGATGCTCAACGGACACAAACATTTGCTTTCGCACGGCTGGCGACCGGAAAAAGGTTTCTTGCCGACTCGTTGGGACACTTACAGCGAACACGCTCTGCTTTATTTTTTAGCCATCGGTTCGCCGACTTTTTCGATTTCGCCTGAGGCTTGGTATGCCTGGCGACGCGACTTTGTAACTTATGGCGATTATAAATATTTAGCCGGAGACACGCCGCTTTTTATTCATCAATTTTCGCAAGGTTGGCTCGATTTGCGCGGATGGCGCGAAGGACGCTCACCAAATGTTAATTATTACGACAATTCCGTCACCGCGACCCGCGCCCATCGACGGTTTTTTATTGACATTTCAAAAGAATTTCCGACATACTCATCAAACATTTGGGGTTTGACGGCTTCCGACAGCCAAAACGGTTATATCGCCTGGGGTGCGCCGCCCCGTCCCGCGTCTTTGGACGGAACGGTTGTGCCGTGTGCGGCGGCAGGCTCCTTGATGTTCACGCCCGACATCTCCTTGGCGGCTTTGCGCGAGATGAAGGAAAAGTATGGCGAGAAAGTTTATCAATATTACGGATTTGTCGACGCTTTTAATCCAAAAACCAATTGGACGGATACCGATGTGATCGGAATTGATTTAGGAATAACCTTGCTGAGCGCGGAAAATTTGCGAAGCGGTAACGTCTGGTTTTGGTTTATGCAAAATCCTGAAATAAACTATGCGCTTCGCCGCGCTTTTAGTGTATAAAATTAAATTTGATTAGAAGTCTTCTTAAAAAGACTTTGCGTTCTTCTTTGCGCCTCTACGTCTTTGCGGAAGCCATAAAAAGTTCCCGCAAAGACGCAAAGCATCAAAGGAAGAGAAGAACGACAAAGACGTCAAACTATTTTTGAGCGGTCATTTAATAACATTCGGTGAAGCTAATTTATGGCACTTCTTGAAATGAAAAATATCGTCAAGGAATTTCCCGGCGTGCGCGCTTTAGACGGTGTAACATTTGACCTCGATGCCGGAGAATTTCACGCGCTCGTGGGCGAAAACGGCGCCGGAAAATCTACTTTGATGAAAGTTTTATCGGGCGTTTATCCGTTTGGGACATATTCGGGCGATATTTTGGTTGACGGAGAAATCAGGCACTTTGCAAATATTCGCGCCGCCGAAAAAGCGGGCGTTGCCATTATTTTTCAGGAACTCTCCTTGGTTAAGGAATTAACCGTCGGAGAAAATATTTTTTTGGGCAAAGAACCCGCCCGTTTCGGCGTGATAAATTGGTCAAAACTTTATCAAAAAGCCACGAAACTTCTCGAGGATTTAAATTTGCCGATTAATCCGCGCACGCAGGTCGGAAATCTCGGCATCGGTCAGCAGCAACTCGTTGAAATCGCCAAAGCTTTGTCGCAGGACGCGCGCATACTCGTGCTTGACGAACCGACCGCAGCTCTCACCGAATCGGAAGTTGAAACCTTGTTCGGGATTTTGGAAAAACTAAAAACGCGCGGCGTCGGAATGATTTATATTTCTCACAAACTCGGTGAAGTTTTTCGGATGAGCGATACGATCACTGTGTTGCGCGACGGCAAAACGGTGGGCACAAACAATGCGAAGGATTTATCGATTGAAAAAGTTATCGCGCTGATGGTCGGGCGGGAAGTCGGCGACATCTTTCCGACAACTGCCCACGATTTTGGCGAAACGGCGCTCGAAGTAAAAAACTTAAATGCTTTTGACACCGACGTTTCCGATAAAAAACTGGTCGACAATATTTCGTTTTCCGTGCGAAAAGGCGAGGTTTTAGGAATAGCAGGCTTGATGGGCGCGGGCAGAAGCGAGCTTTTAATGGCGATTTTCGGGGCATGGAACGGAGCGGTTTCCGGTGATGTTTTGGTTGAAGGCAAAAAAATAAATATCGAAACGCCGCAGGACGCAATCAGAAACGGCATCGGTTTTGTAACCGAAGACCGGAAACGCTTCGGACTTCTGCTTGAACAAACCTTACTTGATAATTTGACTTTAGCCGGTCTAAAGCGAATATCCGGCAAGTTTGTAACCAATCGTTCACGCGAAACAGTCGCGGCAAAAAGCGCGATGAATTCTCTAAAAGTCAAAGCAAATTCGCCTTTGACGGTCGCCAATACGCTTTCGGGCGGAAATCAGCAGAAAGTTGTGTTAGGAAAATGGCTCCTGACGAATCCGAAGGTTTTGTTTCTCGACGAACCAACCCGCGGTATTGACGTCGGCGCGAAGCAGGAAATTTACGCTGAAATTAATAAACTCGCCAAAGAAGGTCTGGCGATAGTAATGGTTTCGTCGGAACTGCCTGAGGTGATGGGGCTTTCCGATAGAATTTTGGTTTTGCACGAAGGCAAATTAACGGGAGAATTTACCGAAACCGAAGCCACCGCCGAAAAAGTAATGGCGTGCGCAACCGGACAAAATTAATTTATGAACGAAATTAAAGAACAAGGTTTCAAGATTCAAACGTCGTCCTTGCGAGCTTACACAATGATTGCCGCGCTTGCCTTGATTTGGATTTATTTTCACTGGGCGACGGGTTCCATCTTTCTCACGCCGCGCAACCTTTCCAATTTGATGCTGCAAACGTCTGTAACCGGTATCCTGGCGGTTGGAATGTTGATGTTAATCGTCGCCGGTCAGATTGATTTGTCGGTCGGTTCGGTTTTGGGTTTGGCGGGCGGAATTGCGGCAATTGTGTTGACTACTTTCGGCTACGGAATTGTGCCTTCGATTTTAGCGGCGATTGCGGTCGGCATAATTATTGGAGTGGTGCAGGGCAGCCTGACGGCATATTTAAATATTCCCGCGTTTATCGTGACTCTCGGCGGGCTTCTGGCGTGGCGCGGGGCGGTCAAAGGCATTACCAGAAGCGAAACCGTGCCGATTGCCGACCAGACTTTCAAATCTTTCGGGCAAAGTTACGTCGCGCCGAATATTGGTTGGATTTTGGCGGCGGCGGCGATTATGGCAGTTTTGTTTATCACTTTTAGGAATATCAAAACCGCCAAAGAATACGGACTCAACGAAACGAATTCGACCAAGGAAATTCTCAAATCGCTTTTGCCGATTGTCGCCATTGTCGCATTTATTTATGTGATGAATTCGTATGCGGGCGTTCCGATTCCGGTGCTGATTTTGTTGGCAGTGGCTTTGCTCGGATATTTCATTACCAACCACACAACGTTCGGGCGTTACCTCTACGCCATCGGCGGAAATGCGGACGCGGCTCGGCTCTCCGGCATCAACAACAAACTAAACATTTTAAAAGTTTTCGCGCTTTTGGGAGCGTTGACGGGCATTGCGTCAATAATTTTTACAGCGCGGGTCGGCAGCGCCGCGCCCGATGCGGGCGTTTTGAAGGAACTCGATGCGATTGCGGCGTGCGTGATCGGCGGCGCAAGCTTGATGGGCGGACGTGGGACGATTTTCGGCGCGTGTCTGGGAGCCTTGATTATGGCGAGCCTCGACAACGGAATGTCGCTGCTCAACGTTCGTGATTTTATGCAGGAAATAATCAAAGGCTCGATTCTGGTGGCGGCGGTCGGGCTTGATATGGTTGGTAAAAAACAAAACTAATTCAAAATGACGGAATAATCTTTGCAGACTTTTACAGGCGACAGTCAAAAACAGGAGAGAATAATCAAATGAAAAATTGTGTAAAACACTTAATCTTACTAACTTGCGTTTTATTTTTTATAACCTCGTGCGTCAACGCGCCGCAGGAAACTGCTAATAAAACTGCTACAGGCGTGGGAAATACGTCGACGGGCAACGGTGATCCGAACAAGAAGGTTAAAATCGGTTTTGCGATGGATACGGTTAAGGAAGAACGCTGGCAGCGCGACCGAGCCGCTTTTGAAGCGCGTTGTAAGGAATTAAATGTCGAATGCGTCATTACGGTTGCCGACAATAAAGCCGATAAACAAGCCAATGACGTTGATAATATTTTGACGCAGGGCGTTGACGCGTTGGTCATTGCTCCGCACGACGCGACGCAGGCGGCTTCGATGGTTGAAAAAGCCAAGGCGCAGGGCGTCCCCGTCATCAGTTATGACCGCCTGATCAACTCGGACAAAATTGATTTGTATATCTCACATCAAGTTCCGGTTATCGGCAGAAAAATTGCTGAATATGCGCTGCAGAAAGTACCGAAGGGAAATTATGTAATGGTTTACGGGGCAAGAACCGACAACAACGCGATTATTATGCAGAAAGAGCAGATGGCAGTTTTGAACGCGGCAAAACAGAGCGGCGATGTAAAAATTGTTGCCGAACAATTTATCAACGATTGGAATCCTGAATTAGCGCTTAATTTTGTCGAAAACGCTCTGACCCAAAATAACGATAATGTTCAAGCGGTCGTCGTCTCCAACGATGGAATGGCGGGCGGCGCAATTTCCGCTTTGGAGAAAAGAGGCTTAACGGGAAAAATTATTGTCACCGGACAAGATGCCCAAAAAGACGCGCTTCAACGCATCGCTCAAGGCAAACAAACAATGACCGTCTATAAGCCGATTATCCCGCTTGCCAACGCCGCCGTGGAAGCCGCGATAAAGCTGGCGAAAAAAGAAACTTTGAGCGAGGCGAAACCTTTCAGAAACGATAATCTCGGCAAAGATATTTCAGCAATTTTACTCGAAGTAACGGTCGTTGATAAAGATAATTTGATGACTACAGTTGTCAAAGACGGCTACGCCAAGTTTGAAGACGTTTATGCAAATGTCCCGCCTGACCAAAGACCGAGGCAGTAGGAGTTAAATAGCTTTCAGCATATGCGGATTTATTTTCGGTAGCTTTAACTCAGTCTTTCAGTGACCTGTAACTTC
>JALZOH010000213.1 GCA_030857305.1 Acidobacteriota bacterium | reverse complement strand
CTTTTTAAGCTGTGCCGGGAAATGCTTGTTTTGCCGACCATCGAAATTTCCCTATCGAACTCCGAAAAGTTGTCGGGAATGGTAACAAAAGTAACACCCTAAAAAGGAAAAGTGAAAACTGAAGAAATCGGACATCCTAAAAAGGACGCAAAAATTGATCAACGGAAGTTGATTTTGGCTCAAGATCGGAAATGTGTCAAAAGTCAAAATCACTACCCTTTTGGGGATTTTTGTTATGACACGACTTATTACACACTTCATTAAAATCAGGTAAATGTCGTTTGAGGCTTAAACTCAGATGAAGTGAAGAGTTTGTGCATGTCAAAAAGAAGTACTTATGACACGCTTTTGAACTGCTTTTTTACTGTTTCATAAAGGGGCGGAAACTGTTGTCGAATTCAAAAAAGCCTTTAAAACGAAAAATGAATTTTTGAATTTACTGAATTTTAATTAAATAAAATTCTGTCGAAATGAATTCGACAACAGTTTCCTACAGTTTTGGACAGCCCAATTATTCTGTTCAATCTGCTGTAATCAAACAATTAGCCGGATAAATTCAGAAAAGATCGAGTTATTTACCTTCGAGTCTTTTTATAACTTCCCGCGCGTTCTCATTTTCCGGATTGAGTAATAAACTCTTTTTGTAGTTTTCAATCGCCGATTTCCTGTCGCCGGCTTCGAGATACGCCTCGCCCAGACTATCAAAAGTATTTGCTGATTTCGGAAAGGCGAATACGTTTAGTTTGAATATCTCGATCGCTTCTTTCAGTTTCTTTTCCTTGATCAGATCGTAGCCCTTAGCGTTAATAACGCTCTCCAACAAATCAATTTTCTTATTGCGCTTTTTATGGCTCTCTAACGCGGCATTCAAACCTTTTTCCGAAGTAAGTTTAACGATTTCATCGGTAAACGCTCGATTCGCCGCGTTGTTGGCGATCGGGACGACCGGTTCGTAATTAGGATCAAAGATGATATTAGAAATAACGCGCCCCGTGTCAATGAAACTATTCTGCCATTTGTTTGTCATCAGGATAATCGTGACGTTCTCGTCAATAAAACGGTAAAAATCAGCGTAAAAGACATTATTCGACCCGTTATGCCAGACGCGCCTCGTGTTTCGGGAGGTTTTCATTACCTCCCAACCGTATGCATAAATGGAGTTTCCGGTTTCGTCTTCCCTGAGCTCCGGGTGGTAATATTTTTGCTTCGCTTTGGTTGAGAGAATCTTGTCGGTCAGCAAAGCCTGATCCCATTTAAGCAACTCTCCCGTCGTCGAAAGAATTCCGCCGTTCCCTTTCAGGTGCAGATACGGTGCCTCTTTTTCCCATTCCTTTTCAGTCGTCTTGCCCCAACGTTCGTCCATTCTGTAACCGACCGCTATCAGGTTTTTATCAAAATTCGGGCGCGTGTAGCCGGTAGTCTCCATCCCGGCGGGCTTCCAAAGATTTGCGTATAAATATTGTTCGTAAGTTTGACCCGATACTTTTTCGATGATCAGCGCAAGCAGGCTGTAGCCGACATTGGAATAGGAAAACCGCGTTCCGACAGGAAATCTGAGCTTCGAACCCAGCACTTTTTCAACGAATGCCGCCTCGGTAATTTTTTCGTAATCGCCGCCGACTTCGCCCTGCAACCCCGTTGAATGGCGTAATAATTGATGAATCGTGATACCTGATTTATCGGGTGGAACGTTTTGAAAATATTTGGTGATCTTATCGTCGGTCGAAAGCTTTCCTTGCATTTCCAGCTTCAGAATAGCGGCCGCCGTGAACTGCTTGGTAATAGAGCCAGTGGTGGAGATCGTCTGCGGAGAGTTTTTGAGCCTCCGCTCGATGTCGCTGTAGCCATAGCCTCTAGATATGACGGGTTTGCCGTTTAAGGCGACCAACACCGAACCGCTGTAACCTACCTTTTCGAGTTTCTCAAGGTAAGCTTCAACATTTTTGATGGTTTTCGGCGTCACCCGAAATCTTGTATTTTGAGCGACGGAAACGCCGGCAATTGATAAAAGCAGAATAATTAAAGCTGTAATGTAATAAATTTTAGTCATTTTTTCTCTCCTTCTGTTTGGATATCTTAAAGTAAATAGCTTCAGGAAAAATTCACGCTGAACACTCTAAAACTCGAGTGATGTACGATGTATTTGATCGCGGAATTTCGTGTTTTGCAGATTACGTAATTTTAGCAGGATAATTGGCTTAAAAAACAAACCGTACGATGAAAGGCTATTTGGAAAGTTAATCATAGGGGCACCTCGAATTTCATGACTGACGTTTTCACCGTGGCACTTGGTGTCGTCTTAAGTCACGATAGATCAGGGCGGGGTGCCTCCCGCGTGTTTATTTCAATTTAATATAAACCAATTTAACAAAAGCGACAAAGGAGGAAGCTTTTATAAATCCGCATAATTTGTTACCGGAAAACCCAGTTCTATCCAAGCCGCGAACCCACCAAATAAAGGGCGAATTTGCTTGATGCCGTGGCGGTGCAGTTTGACTGCAACGCTTGCGCTGGTCGCCTCGTTCGGGCAGGTGCAGTACAGGATTATTTCGCGGTCGCGGGGCAGTTCGTGCCGGCGGGTTTCAATTTCTTCCATCGAAATCCTGATTGCTCCAGGAATAATTCGCGGATCGGAATTAAAATCTAGCTCGTGCCGCAAATCGGCGATCAGCAAATCTTCCCCGCTATCTATTTTTTGTTTCAGTTCGTCGGCAGTAATCCGGGCAACCATCAGACGCTTGAGAAATCGGCGGCGGATAAAATATTTAAAGGCTACGAAAACAATCAACGCCGCGACAATTAATATCAGAAAACCGGAGCCGAATTGAGAGATATAATCGGTAATCATCTCGAACTGACCGCTGAAAAAATATCCGATTCCGAGAAATGTCGCTACCCACAGCAAGGTTCCGATCAAATTATAAAACAGAAATCGGGGCGTCTTGATTCCGACAATTCCCGCCAGCGGCGGAGCGATAGTGCTCAAGCCCGGAAAGAATTTGGCAAAAAGAAGCGTGTTCGCGCCGCGCCGGACGAATTTGTTTTGCGTATCGCGAACGCACGAATCGCTTTCCAGCGAAAAACGACACAGAAAGCCGAGCACTCCGAGACCGCGGCGGCGACCGATTTCAAACCAGGCAAAATCCCCGATCATTGATGCCGTAACAACCAGAAAAAGCACAAAAGCGAAGTTCAGCTCGCCAAGTCCGGCAAGAGAGCCGGCAGCCATCACCAGCAGCATTGAAGGAACGGGCAGTCCGAGTTGGTCGGCAAGCACCCCGAAAAACAATCCGGCATAACCATATTTTGCCATTATCTCGATCATATACGCTTAATCAAACACTTTTATAAAAAACGGGCATGGAGTTTCAAAATAAAGATTTCCTTTTGAAATTCCATGCCCTAAAACAAAGAGGAAAGTGAATGAACAAGAAAATTTTCAAGCGAGAGTGGAATTAAATCGAACTTTATGCCGCAAAAGAATCGGAAAGCGCGCGGGCGACGCTTAAGTTTTCAGTTTCCGACATCTCGGAAACAACAAATATCGCTTGATTTTTATGCTGAAAACTCGCCACCTGAAAACCTTTTTCCTTTTCGCAGATGATCGAAGCGTTGGTCGCAGTATTAACTTCGGGCAGCACATCGGATTTATCAAAAAAGACGGATACGATTTGTGTGCCGCGTCGCAAAATCACGTGCGTGAATTCTTTGCCCTCGAAGATGCAGTCGTGCGCGTGAAGCATCTCGATCTTATCAGAGAATTTCGCCTGCAAAGGCTTTGCCACCTTTTCCGTATAAACGGCTTTTTCGGCATAATCGCGCTCTGCCATTTTTTCCCACATCGGCATATTTTCCAGCGCGCAGTCCTCATGGTTACCGGCTGCTTTGAGCGCGATTTCGGTCAAGCCGTCGATCAGGGTTTTCTGCGATTGCGCCAGTTGCGGCGGCTGGTTATTCGGCGAAGACAAAAAGACGAATCCGAGCGCGGCGAAAATCAAAAGCGACGCCATCACCGGAATCAGCAGCTTCGGAGCGAACAAAAACTTTTGCCACCCGCTTTCACGAAGTGCCGTTTGTTTGAGATTCGCGCTCAGGCGAGTCGCAAAAGCCGGATTGATTTGAAATTCCGGCGTGCGTTTGACCGCGGCGCACACTTTATTTCGCAGTTCGCGTTTTGCCGCAAACTGCTCGCGGCATTTCGGGCAATTTTCCAAATGACGGAATACCTGTATGTTGGTTTCGACGAGCAGTTCGTCGCTCAAATACGCTTCGGAAATTTCATTGAATTCTCTGCACTGCATTTTCTTATACCTCTTGCCTGTGTAATTAACCGGCGGCGATTTTATTTTCGGTGTTGCCAAAACCGTGATTGCGGGCGTAATCGGCTAATTCCATCCGCAAAACCTTTCTGCCGCGCGACAGGCGCGACATCACCGTCCCCATCGGCACATCTAAAATTCCTGCTATCTCTTTATAGGAAAATCCTTCGACATCTGATAAAACAACAACCTGACGAAAATTTTCCGGCACATTTTTCAAAGCTTCGATGACTTCTTCGTCCGTTAAGGTTTGCGGTAATTGCGGCTCGAACGGAATCGTTTCGGCTAATTTTTCTTCCGGATCGTCAACGATTTTCATCCGTCCTAATTTCTGAAGACGTTTCGAGTTCAGGTTATACATAATCGTCGTCAGCCACGCCCGGCAGTTTGTTCCCATTTCGTAGCGGTGAAAAGACTTCATCGCCTGAAAAAAAGTTTCCTGCACGAGGTCTTCGGCTTCCGTCTGATTTCGCGCCAGCCACATCGCCACGCGATATAAATCCGGCGCGAGCGGCATTGCCTCCGCTTCAAAATCACGCCACCTTTCTTCCTTGGTTTCCAGCCACTTTATTCCGACCATCCGCTCTTTTCCCTCTCCGACACAAAATTAACTCCCGCTTATAAGATACTTGGAAAATCAGAAATTATTCCCGGTTAACGTAAAAAAAATTATTCCACTTTGCCGGAGCGGAATTAAAGAATTCTTTTCGCGCGGGAATAAACCCGAAATTAAAAAGCATTACTCTTGTGAACGCCGATAAAAAGGCGCAATCAAAATTAAACTAAATTTAGGAGAATTAGAAATGAAAAAAATTACAGTATTCGCAATGTCGTTAGCGTTGGTTCTGGCCTTTTCAGCGGTCAGCGCATTCGCTAAAACTAAACCGACCGTGGTCATTATCAAAGCCGAATGGTGTTCGG
>JALZOH010000212.1 GCA_030857305.1 Acidobacteriota bacterium | reverse complement strand
CTCGGAAACTTTATGGCGGACGATCTGCGCGCCAAAGGATTTCAAGGCATCACAACCAATTCAACTTACGACGCCTGGACGCCGGCGCGCGCCTATTCGCATTATCACGGCGGCGTGCGAATTTTAAGCGAAACCGCTTCGGCGAAATTAGCTACGCCGATTACGGTTAAATTCGACGAACTGCGCGGCTCGGAAGGCTTCGACGCGAAACGAGAATCGCCGAACTTTTCGCCCGTCTGGAAAGGCGGCGAATGGCATCTGCGCGACATCACGAATTATATGACGACCGCCGCATTCAGTTTGCTGAAACATTCGGCGGACAACCGCGAAGCGTGGCTCAAGCGATTTTACGCAATTGGCAAAGAAGCGGTCAGACCGCGAAAAGACGGCGAATTGTTTGCCTATGTTCTACCGACGCCGCAAAATGTAGAACAGAATTTAAAAAGTAATCATCTCCTTGGTATACTCAAACGCGGCGGAGTGGAATTTGGATTTGTTAATCCTGCAAACATTAAAAATACTCAGTTTCAGAACTATCTTAAATCAATTATTTCGCCGTTGACTCAAAAAAACGGGTTCGACCAACCAGCAGTTGTAATTCCCGCAAATCAACCTTACGGAAATTTTGTCAAAGCGATGCTGGAGAATCAGGAATATCCGAATTTACGCGACGCCAGCGGAAATCCTATCCAGCCCTATGACGTAACGGCACACACTTTGCCGCTTTTGTTGGGCGTTGAAGCCATTCCGATTTATCAACCGTTTAGTATCAACTACACGATTCCAAAAAATTCTATTAGAAAGGGTAATCCGATACCAGAGAAATTCGCTGTCTATCGTTCGCATAATCCTTCAATGGACGAAGGCTGGACGCGCTGGGTTTTTGAAAAGACAAATTTCTGGGTAGTTAAACCAAATGCGGGAATAATTCAAAACCGAGAAATTCACGATGAAAATTTGAATTTCAAATATAATTCAATCATCTTCCCCGACCAATCGCCGAATCAAATCTTAAACGGCTACGCGAAAGGCTCGATGCCCGACGAATTCGTGGGCGGCGTCGGCAAAGAAGGCGTGGAAAATCTGCGGAAATTCGCTGAAGCGGGCGGAACTTTGGTTTTTCTCAATCGCGCTTCAAACTTCGCCATCGAACAATTCAAACTGCCGCTCAAAGATGTTACAAGAGGTTTGAACAAAAAAGATTTTTACATTCCGGGTTCGATTCTGCGGACTGAGTTAGACACAACGAATCCAATCGCTAAATCAATGCCCGGTAAATCAATCGCCTGGTTTGAAGATTCGCCCGCATTTGAAGTTACCGATAGCACGAATGTAAAAGTCGTCGCCCGTTACCCCGAACGCACCGAAGACATTTTGCTTTCGGGTTGGGCTTTGGGCGCGGATAAGCTGAGAGGCAAAGCCGCGTTGGTTGAAGTCCGTATGGGCAAAGGAAAAATCATTTTGTTTGGCTTTCGTCCGCAGTATCGCGGACAATCGCTGGCGACATTTCCGTTGTTGTTTAATGCTATATCGAATTAAGACAGCGAATTTTACAGCGGTGAAGAGATGCACAGCAGTATGAAATTTAAGAAGAGTTTAAGTAAAAGGACGAATCTGCATATGCAGATTCGTCCTTTTACTTTGATTAATTTTCAAGTAATTTATGCGGTTTTAGATGCAGTTTGCATCGCCTGTTTCAGTAATGTCGGCATACTCGACTCAAGCGTCTGCGCCGTATTTTCTTCCTGCTGTAAATTTTCGCTTAACAAACGGGCAACATCGGTCTGTCCCATTTGTTCTGCGCCGGCAATCAATCCGCGATACGAAGCAATTTCGTAGTGCTCAACTTTAGAACAACTGCCGACAATTGCCAAATCCGCTAAAGCCGGAACGTCTTTAGTCTCTTTTAATAATTTATCGCCTTCGGAAACAAGACCCTTCGCAGCGTCACACGCTACACGTTTTGCCGTCAATCCTAAAACTTCATGAACTTTTGTCAGATTAACAATTTGCTGTTCAGTTTCGGCGATATGTTTTTTTAGTGCCGCTTGCACCGTCGATGAACTGGCGTTTGGCAGCATTGTTTGTTGTGCTTCTAAAAAACGATGTTCGGCATCGTAAATATCGCCGAGTCCGTGAATGAATTTTTCTTCCAATGTTTTAATAGCCATTTTATCCTCCTTGATTTAACTCCAAAAAAATCAATTGAAATTACAAATATTATTTTAGAGTCGCTTTACTAGCGGAGCAAGATTTGTGCCATGAGTCAACTTTCTTTCGTTTCAGGTTTTTGTGCAGAAATTTAAATTGACTTTTTCTAAAGTGCATAAAAGAAATACACAACTTTTTCAAACGAACGTCTCATATGAAGACATTGGAGTGATAGATGAAAACTGCCGTCTTTTTGTTTATGAAAATTAAAGGAACATTTTCAATTGCTGACTTGAAAATTAAAAAACCAAGCGTTTGACGCTTATTTGCCGCCGGATTTTCAGCGTGTTACGATTAATTTTGGAAGTAAAAATGAAGGAAAACATACAGACGACACGCCTTCCGAGCGGTTTGACAATCATAACGGAAAAAATGCCGGACGTGCGTTCTGCAACACTCGGCTTTTGGCTCAAAACAGGCTCGCGTCACGAACCCAAACATCTCAACGGCATTTGTCATTTTATCGAACACGCGGTTTTTAAAGGCACAAACGGGCGCACCGCGCTCGATATTGCAATCGAAACCGACCGTTTGGGCGGCAACCTCGATGCTTTCACGTCGCACGAAACAACGGGTTTTATGATCAAAGTCGTGGACGAGAAAATCCCGCAGGCTTTTGATTTAATCGCTGATATGATTACGAGTCCGCGTTTCGATGAAAAAGAATTAAAACGTGAACGCCGAGTGATTTTTGAAGAAATGAAAATGGTCGAAGACGCGCCTGAAGATCTTTTAAGCGAACTATTTCTCCGCGAATTTTTCCCCGCGCACGCGCTCGGTTTGCCGATTGAAGGCACGCGCAAAACCGTCAAGACTTTTAACCAAAAAACGGTCAGTGATTTTCACGCTGAAAATTATTCGCCCGGAAATATCGTCATCGCCTGCGCTGGAAACGTCGAGCATCAACAAATTGTCGATTTAGCGGAAAAGTTTTTCCATTCTTCACCTTTATCTGTAAACCTTAAGCATTCAGTATCGGCGGCAAAGCCAAATTTTGCCGCGCCGATTTTACTCGAAAAAAAGCCGAATTTGGAACAGACACATTTGATTATCGCCGCGCCTTGGATTGCGGCAAATGACGAACGTCGTTACGCCGGTTCGCTTTTAAACAGCGTTCTGGGTGACGGAAACTCTTCGCGCCTGTGGCAAAACGTGCGCGAGAAACGCGGACTTGCCTATAGCGTCGGGGCAAGCGTTTCTTCTTTCGAGGATTGCGGCATTTTTTCAATTTACGCCGGAACCTCACCCGAAAAATTGGTGGAAGTTGTTGATTTATCCATTGCCGAAATTCGCCGAATAAAAAGAAAGGGCGTCAGTGCTGAAGAATTAAATTTAGCTAAGGAGCAAACTGTTTCTGCTGTTCTGCTCGGACTTGAATCAACCTCGGTTCGAGCCGATGCGCTCGCGCAAAGCGAAATTATTTTCGGTAGACAAATTTCAGTTGAGGAAACGCTTGAGCAAATAGAAAATGTCAACACTCAACAAGTGCAGGAAATTGCCAACGAATTTTTTCAGACTGACAAAATCGCGCTTGCCGCTTTGGGAAATTTGAACGGCTTGAAAATTGACCGCGAAACACTAAACGTTTCGTAATATTTACGATGAGAGAGGAAATAATTGGCGAAAAAATTATTCTTCGCCGATATGCAAGCGATTTCGCGCCGATGCTTTACGAAGCCGCGATTGAGTCGCGCGGCAGGGAGTTTTCGCATTGGATGCCTTGGTGTCACGAAAATTACGCTCTCTCCGAAAGCGAATCTTTTATTGCTCGCTGCCTCGAATCCTGGGACAAAGAAACGGTATTTAGCTTTGCGATTTTCGACGCATTTGACGGCAATTTTCTCGGCGGAATCGGGCTTAATCAATTCAACCGGCAGCATAATTTCGTCAATCTCGGTTACTGGATTCGCACAAGCCGCCAAAATCGCGGCGCGGCAAGCGAAGCGACGCGGGCTTTGGCGCGGGCGAGTTTTGAAGATTTATCAGTCAATCGCATTGAAATTCTCACTGCCGTCGAAAACGAAGCGAGCCAAAGAACTGCAGCAAAAGCGGGTGCACATCGGGAAGGCATTTTGCGAAACAGACTTTTAATCGGCGGCAGAGTTCATGACAGCGTAATGTTTTCGTTCGTCCGCCAGGATTTTAATTTGTAATTCAATTTTTATAATTAATCGGGTCAATCACGCCCGCTCGCGCAAATCCGCGCAAGCGTAACGCGCACGAATCACAGGTTCCGCAAGCCAAATCCTCGTTTCGATAACAAGACCAACTCAAATGCAAAGGTGCGTTTAGCTCAATTCCCTTTTGCACAATTTCGGCTTTCGACAAATGAATAATCGGCGTCACAATTTTTATTTGCGTTTCGGGTTTTGTTCCGGTTTCGATTGTTTGTTCAAACGCGGCATAAAACTCCGGACGGCAATCGGGATAACCGCTTGAATCCTCCGCAACCGCGCCGATATAAATTGAGCTGGCATTTAAAACTTCCGCCCAACTCGTTGCAATCGCCAGCATATTCGCGTTACGAAACGGAACGTAGCTGGTCGGAATTTCTTTGCTTTCTAAATCGGCTTCTGAAACTTCGATGTTTATGTCGGTCAACGATGAACTTCCGATTTTAGCGAGGTATTCAATCGAAACTGGCAGACGTTTTTCGACCTTGTAAAAGTCCGCGATGTCGCTGAATGATTTTCGTTCTCGCTCTTGTGTTCTTTGACCGTAGGAAACGTGTAAAAGCGCGATTTCTTTGTTTTCATTTTGGGCAATCGCCGTTGTCACGCACGAATCCATTCCGCCTGACACGAGAATTACTGCAAGTTGTGATTGATTCATTCGTTTCTAAAATTTCAAAGAAACACAGAGAAAAATCTAAACACCGTGAACGTCTTTTCCCCAAATGTATTTGTGAAGCTGCAAATTAAGTCGAACCTGTAAACCGCTTTTGGAAACGGTTTCTGCAATCTGCGCTAAATTTTCAATGCCGAATATCGGTGAAATCAAAATCTCTCGCGTGCGATTTTCCAAATTATATTTTTTAATCGTT
>JALZOH010000211.1 GCA_030857305.1 Acidobacteriota bacterium | reverse complement strand
CGTTAAGCAATATCGCACATTCGGCATTACAACTCTGCAAAACAGGCATCTTGAAATAAAGCCTGGCGGCAAACTCATATTTAACTTTGTCGGCAAACATCACGTCGAACATCGAAAAATACTGGTCGATAAAGAGCTTGCCGGAATTATGCAGGATCTAAAAACCATCGGCGGCGCGAGAAAATTATTTAATTATCTGGATGAGAACGGCAAGCCGCACCCGATCAAACCAAAAGACATCAACGAGTATTTAAAACAAATAACCGCGCCGGAATTTTCTGCAAAAGACTTTCGCACCTGGGGCGGAACATTAATGGCGGCATTAGAACTGGCTGAAATCGGTAAAGCCGACGAAGAAAAAATGTTGAAGAAAAACATTTTGAAAGCCGTCAGAAAAGTTGCCGAGCAGCTTGGCAACACGCCTACGGTCTGTCGCGGCTCGTATATTCATCCAACAGTTTTAAAGTCTTACGAAGCGGGAGTAACTCTTGAACAGTTTACGGCAAAAAGAGGAAGGCAAATAAAGCGGATATATGAAGAATTTGAGCCGGAGGAAATAGCTTTGATGAAGCTTTTTCAGAGTGTAGCTTAAGTTGCAGTAAGAATCAGACTGATGCGATTTTTGAGGCGGAAGCCCGCGCGGGCTTCCGCCTCAAATGCTGATTATTTGACCACACCGCGTTTGGAAGTTTCGATAAACTCAATTAGTAAATCGACTTCCGCGCAATCTTTAATTTCTTCTTTTATTTTCTCCAACGCCTGCGTCGTGTTCAACTTAGCGGAAAGCAAAAGATAATAAGCGTGGTGAAGCTTTTCAATTGTTTTGCGCGCGTAGCCGCGCCTTTTTAATCCTAAACGGTTTAAGCCGTAGCATTTAGCGTGATTTCCCTGACTTATCGCAAACGGCATCGCATCTTTTACAATTACTGAGTAGCCACCGACGAACGCTTCGATTCCAACTCGGCAAAATTGATGAACGCCGGAATATGCTCCGATATTGGCGCGGTTTTCGATTGTGACGTGTCCGGCTAAAGTCGCGGCGTTCGCCATTATAACTTCATCGCCGATTTCGCAGTCGTGCGCAACGTGCGCCTGCGCCATTAATAAACAATCATCACCGATCCTTGTCAAGCCGCCGCCGCCGGCAGTTCCGCGATGAATAGTCACAAATTCGCGTATGTGATTGCGCTTTCCAATTTCCGTGGCGGTTTCTTCGCCACTATATTTTAAGTCTTGCGGGGCAAGCCCAATCGAAACAAAAGGAAAAACGCGGGTTTCATCACCGATTGAACTTCTTCCGTCAATGACAACGTGCGATTCAAGATGAACTTTTTTACCTAAAATTACTCGCTCGCCGACAATTGAATAAGCTCCGATAAAACAATCTTCACCAATTTGCGCTTTTTGATTGACGATTGCAGTCGGATGAATAAAGGACATTTTGATAAATGGTTTTATAGATGGCAAATGCCATTACTTAAGGTTTGTCCCCGATAATGCACATAATCTCGGCTTCAGCGGTAACGTTGCCGTCAACTTTGGCAAGTCCACGCATTTTTTGAACTCTGCTTCCTATACGAATCGCCGTAACCTCCAAAACTAAAGTGTCGCCCGGCACGACAGGGCGTCGAAAACGTGCTTTGTCGATTCCGCTGAAGAATGGAAGTTTGTTGCTGCGGTCTTCAAATTCCCGGAGTGCAAGAATCGCGCCGACTTGCGCGAGCGCTTCGATTTGCAAAACTCCGGGCATCACGGGCGCGGCGGGAAAGTGTCCGCTAAAAAAATATTCGTTAATCGTAACTTGTTTAATGCCGATGATTTTCTGGCGCGGGACGAGTTCGATGATTTTATCAACCAGCAGAAAAGGATAGCGGTGCGGCAGTATTTCTTGAATGGCAAGCGAATCAAGAACAATCATATTTTAGAAGGTATAAGGGCAGAAGTCAGAAACCGGCAAAGTTGTTTTACCGATTTCTGACTTCCGACTAATTTGGTTTTGAGAATTATTTTTTTACAGCCGCTGCTGTCGTGCCTGCCGGACGAGCGTTGTAAAATGCGATAAATTCTTTTGTAACGTCGTGTTTTTCGTCAAATGCCATCAGGATGCCGGCTTCTTCGAGCTTTGTTCCGTCAAGAATTACAGCATATCCTTTATCCTTGGCAAATGCCTGCATCGCCTTCATTACATCCAGCCAGACCGGACCAACAACTACCTGACGACGACGGTCGAGACTCGATTTCAAATTTTCCTGCTTGAATTTGAAGTCACGTCCCAATTTTTCATATTCCTCAGATTTGAGGCTAACGGTTTTTTGGTCAACCGGAACTTTTCCACTTTGGACTTGCTCCTGCAGAGTCTGCAGTTCCTTTTGCAAAGCCTGAATTCTGGTGTACATAGTTTGCAGTTCCGCTCCAGGCGCTTTGAACTCGCTTTCCAGACTGTTTGATGCCGTCACAAGTTTGGTAATTCCTGCTTTGGGATCTTCAAAAACAAATGTATTTACTAAACCGATTCTAGTGGTCGGTGCTGCGGCTTGTGCAAAAGCTGATACCGCAAAGAAAGCCGCGAACACAAAACCGGCGGCTATTAAACGAAGTGTCTTCATTATTTAATACTCCTTAAATTGTAGAAAAGAATTGATCAATATCTGATTATTCTTATTTGAAACTATTTTACTTAAAAATGTTGCTTGCGATTTTACAATTTATCAAACGATAAGCTATTGAAAATTTCAAGAAAACCTATTGTTGATTTTTATGTCAATCTCCAAAAGTTTTTAGAATGTTCGTCCGACTGAAAAGCGGAAACCGCTTCTTTTTCCAGGCAGACGTAATCCCGGAACTTCATCTGTAAGTCCGAATTTCCCATTCGGATTATAAAAATAGATTAAACGAAACGGCACATTGACAACCGGCACTTGGACGCGCAATTCCAAGCCGACGCTCGAACGAAAATCGCCGAATTTATTAAAGGCGGCGTTATCAACTTCTAAAAGAGAATTTGTTTGCGCTTCTCCGCGCAGAAAAACTCCCTGCAAACCTTCCGGAAGACTCGTCGGACAACCAAAACGATTACCGCGACAAAAGATGCGGACGAATTCTTCTCTGGTCAATACGTGATTTTCACGGATTAATAAATTTCCGAAGGAACTTTCAACCCCGGGATTATTTCTTAACGCGAGTCCGGTAAGCGTTCCCGCCCCGACAAATTTGTCATCTTCTAAAAAAGTACTGTTAATAGTCTGTGTGCCTGTTTTACGTAAATTAAAAACGCTTCCGACATCGGCAAATGCCGCTAAACTGACCGGTCCGAATATCGGAATACGATATTCAAAGTTTCCCAAAAGCTGCGTGTCGCCGCCGATGAATTGAAAATCTCTCGATATTTGAGCTGAATTCGCTCCACCGGCACCGGTGAACGTGCCGAGTTGCGCTAATTGTCCTGCCAAATCACTGTTAATGCTGGGAATCGCAGTTGGCGTACCGCTCACATTGCTTGCCACAGTCACGTTTCGGCTGGTGATAAATCCGTTATACGGCGCAATCGGACCAATCGAACGCGCGTCATAACCGCGAAGATCGGATTCGCTTCCCAAAAAATAACGTTCATAAAGCGGAATACCGCCGACAAAGGCTAACGAATTGGCGTTTCTAATTTTTTCAGTGATGCCGAAACTGCCGATTGTTCCCGCCTGAAGCCGAAAGCCGAAAACTTCCGCATTTCTCGATTTTTTCCGACGGACCGGAATAAATTCGCTGTAGCTGACGGTCGGTTGATAAGTTCTGACGTCGCCGCCCAAACCAGCTAACGCAAAAGAAGCCGTAACTTGTCTCCCGCGTAAAGTATCAATACCGTTAGCTGACGGTTGACGTCCGTCGTAAACAAAAGTCGGCGTAATGCGGCTGGTAATTATATTCGGCTGCGCGAAAATGACCGGAACGCCTTGTGTCGGATCAAGTTGGTTAATTTTTGGATCTTCAATCGAAGTGGATGTAAATTGATAAGTTAATCCGATGCGGGAAAGTCTGGAAAAACTTCTCTTTGGCAAAAATTCTGAGAGCGGAGCGGTAGCAAACACCGATGCGCCGTAAGTGTTCTGCGTAAACAGATTATTTTTGTCAGCTGTCACAGTTCCGTTTGGATTTTGGGCATCGAAGAGTAAATCCTGGTTTTGTGAAAGAAACGTTCCTTCGCCAAAAAATTTGTAGCTGCTGGCAAAAAGCGAAAAGCCAACTGAAATCGGGCGGTCGCGGAAATAAGGTTCTTGAAAGGTGATTTGCAGATTCCGCTGCTTATCTCCGAAGCCAAACTGGAAGGAAAGGATTTCTCCGCGTCCGAGAAGATTATTGGTCGAGTATTCCAAACCGAAGAATGAACCGCCGATACCGGAAACGCCGCCGTTCAGAGAAATTTGCTGTCTGCCTTTTTCTTTAACTTTAACAATTGCGTCTACTTCGCCTTGTTCTTCGTCCGTGCGAACTTCAACGTCCTGATCTTTATCAAGCGGATCAAAGTAGCCGGTCTGATTGAGACGTAAAACCGATATGTCGACAAAATTTTGATTATAAATGTCGCCTTCGTTCAGGAGAAATTCGCGCCTCAGAACCTGGTCGCGCGTAAAAGTATTACCTGTAAACTCCAGACGGCGCAGTCTAAATTGTCTGCCCTCATTAATTGTAATAGTTAAATCAACGATACCTTCGTTAGGATTGCTGGGATTGTCCTTAAATTCAGGGTTGAATTCAGCGTCATACTGCACAAATCCTTGTCCGCCGTACGCTTTCCTTAAGTCTTCTGAAACAGCATCATTCAAGCGTTTACCATTAAGAATTTCGCCTTTTTGCAAGCCGAGACCAGCCAAAATTTGCTGTTCCGAAAAAATTGAGTTTCCCTGAATCTTCACTTCTCCGACACGGAAAACTTTTCCTTCCGTCACGGGAACAATTATTCTCAATGTATCGTCTTTCGAGCTAATCAGCGGCAGCGGCAGCGTAATCAGCGGAATAAAATCCGTTCGCCTCACGCCGAGTCCGACAACTTGCGGCTCGCCGATGCGCGCTTGGAAATAACCTTTCGAGAACATATACGAACGAACATTTTTTTGCAGGTCGTATTGCAGTTTTCTTAAATCGAGAATGTCTTGCCCCTGAAAGCGCGAGATGAGTCCGGTTTCTTTAACAAGTTGAAGCTGACCGCGCAGTTCGCCGTCCTTAAAAACTTCATTGCCTTCAAATTCTATATCAACGATTCTTGAACGGTAGCCTTCTTCA
>JALZOH010000006.1 GCA_030857305.1 Acidobacteriota bacterium | reverse complement strand
GGCTTACTCGTATCGCCTCAAACACGCCGCCGAATTGGTTTCTAGCGATGTTATCAAAGCACTCGGCATAAATCCGAGAGATATATCGGTTCAGCTGAGAGCTGTTCGTTTACTTTCTGATGTCGAGCGTTGCGAACATGCATTAGCAATAATCAATACGACAATAGCTGACAACCCAAAAAACGATGAAGCTTTTGATTTGCGTTTCCGTGTTAAAACCTGCTTAGGAGATACAATCGGCGCATTAGATGACGTGAACAAAGCACTATCTCTGAATCCGCAAAGCAGCATGTACAAAACTAATCAAGCTCTAACTTTGCAAAAACTAGGTGAATCGGGCAAAGCCGCCGAGAATTTTGACCAGTTGGTTAATTTGCTTGAGCAAAAACTAAAAAATGCAAAGGAGAAAGAAGAAAAAAATTGGGTGCAGAAAGAAGAGATTGAAAAATTTAAGCGGGAGTTGTCAATGACTTACATCAGTCGTTCAAGAACATTTGCCAACAGTAAAAATTACGAGGCGATGTTTGCGGATTTGAATCGCGCTGTCGAAGTTAATCCGATGCACTACACTTATCAAACACGCGCCAAAGCTTATAAATGGCGAAGTATGTATGCCGAAGCTATTGCTGATTTGACCAAAGCAATTGAATTGGACAACGAAGCCGCGGGTTTATTGATGGATCGCGGCGAAGTATATTTTTTGATGCAAAAATTTCCCGAAGCTATCACTGATTATGAACAAGTGGTGAAACTCAATCGGGGTTTAGAGCAAATTGCTGAAAAAAGAATTTCTTCAGCCAAACAAAAAATGCAGGAAAATGTTGCACGACCGAAATAATATGCTTTTTGAATCAAATCGGATTATGAAATATTTAATAAAATTATATAACAAGAAGCCTCAGAAACAATTGTTTTGAGCACTCCCAACATCTTCGAATAACTCGGACGCGGATGAAGAATTTCAGTTTTCAATCTTAATTCTTAAATTATTTATAAATTTCAACTACCGGCTTGCCGTTCACGTCAATGTAAGCGCGATACATTCCTTCGGAATTAAACGAAATGCCGATATTGCCGAATTTATCGATGGCGATTACACCGCCGTCGCCGCCGAGCGTTTTAACTTTGTCCATCACCAAATCGGCGGCTTGCTGAACGGGCAGAGCGCGGTATTCCATCAGCGCGGAAATATCACGCGCCACGCCGAGTCGAATAAAATATTCTCCCCAACCGGTCGCGCTAACCGCGCAAGTTTCATTATTGGCGAAAGTTCCCGCACCGATTATCGGAGCGTCACCGACACGCCCGAATCTCTTGTTGGTCATTCCGCCGGTTGACGTTCCCGCCGCCAGATTACCGTTTTTGTCGAGCGCGACTGCTCCAACCGTTCCAAATTTATTGACCGGAAGCTGAGCGTGCGGAGTCAAAAACGGAGTGTAAGGAGTTTGATTTTCAGTATTTGAACTTTGAACTTTGAACTTTGTACCTTGAACTTTGGATTTAGAATTTTGGACTTTGGGTTTTTGTTCTTGGGCTTTGGACTTTTCTTCCTTGAGTATTCTTTGCAGAGAATCCCAACGCTCCTGCGTAAAGAAATATTTTTCCGGCACGAGTTCGATGTTTTGTTCCTTGGCGAATTTCTCCGCGCCGTCGCCGACCATCATGACGTGCGGCGATTTCTCCATCACGGCACGCGCCAACATAATTGGGTTTTTGACGTGCCTGAGTCCGGCAACCGCGCCCGCCATCAAAGTTTTGCCGTCCATGACGGATGCATCTAATTCGTTTTTGCCTTCGTTGGTAAAGACCGCACCTTTTCCGGCGTTAAACATCGGATTGTCTTCTAAAATTTTAATTGCCGTCTCGACCGCATCCATTGAAGGCTGACCACTTTGCAATATTTTGTAGCCCGCCAGAAGCGCTTCTTCCAGTGCGGCGCGAAATGCCTTTTCCCTTTCGGGCGTCAGCGAGCCCCTTCTAATCACGCCCGCCCCGCCGTGAATTACAAATCCGAGACGCGGATTTTGCGGTGATTGAAGTTGTTTAGTTTCGGCAAAAACTGCTTTTTGAGCAAAAGTTGTGATTGGTGAAACAAGAAGGAAAATGATTAAAAGTAACGATAAAATTTTTTTCATCTTTATCTCCGAAACAGGCAAAATTTTTATCAGCTTAACATAATTAATTCAGTGACAATAAGAAAGTTTAGGATTGTGTAATAGTAAATTGAATAATTAGACGAATTGCTACGCGTCTGAAGCCAAATGCGCGGAATAAGGCGGACTTTTTGGTTAAAATTTGTATGCGCGCGGTGCGCGAAAACATTGTAATTCTGTTGTTCGATTTGATCCAAAATCTTGGCATACAGACGGCAAGCCAGAAGGACCGTAAAGCGCGTGTCTTTTTCAAGCAGAGGAATCCCCTTCTCGGCTTTTTCGTAAAAATCTCTGGCGCGCTTTATTTGAAATTTCATCAATTCGATAAAATTTTCATTCACATAACACGCAAAAATTTGTTTTTCCGGGACCTTAAATTTCCGTAAATCTTCCTGCGGTAAATAAATTCTCTGCATTGCGGCATCTTCTTTGAGGTCGCGCAAAATATTTGTCAGCTGCATCGCAATGCCCAAGGCTTCGGCGTACTCGAGTGTTTTATTGTCCGTATAACCAAATACTTCCGTTGACATTAATCCGACTGTCGAAGCGACGCGGTAACAATAAACATAAAGGTCATCAAACGTCTCAAAACGTTTGATGTGGGTGTCCATCAAAACGCCTTTGATTAATTCAAGCGGAAGACTTTGCGGGATTTTATAAGTTTTGAGTAAATCTTTCCAAGCTAATAAAACGTAGTTTTGGTCTTCAATCTCGGGTCTTAGGTCTCTGATTTGTAATTCGCGCGTCACGGTGTCTTTGCGGCTTGGCGTCTTTGGGCTGGAAAAAACTTGATTCAGTTTTATCTTCCAATTTTCAACAGCCTCTATCGCCTCAGCTTCATTTTCGATTTTCGCTTCATCAATTTCATCGTCAATGTGGCGACATAAAGCGTAAAGAGCATAAATCGGTTTTTGTTTTTTTTTGGGAAGAAATTTCGCTGCAAAATAAAAACTTTTGGCGTGGCGGCGCGTTACTTGGCGACAATATTCGTAGGCATTTTCGATATCGCTTGAAATATTTTTGGCGAAAGATTTTGATTGATTCGTCTTTTGTAACATTCTTCAAATAGACTTGATTAATGTAATTTAGCCGCCGCCGAGCTATTATTTACCGCCTTTAAGCTCATGTTCTTTCTTAAAATCTATTTCAGCTAAATCTCTTTTGCCTTGCCGGACGTAAGCTACCCCGCGATTGTGAAATGCACCGTAACTTTTCGGGTCTAAATTGATAACCTCAGTCCAGTCGGCAATTGCTTTATCATACTCTTTTTTTTCGAGGTGAGCGATGCCGCGCTCAAAAAAAAAGTCTGCAATTTTACCATCTTTATGAAGTTCAATCGCTTTATCAAAATCGACAATCGCTGAGTCCAATTCCCTTTTCGCTAAATAAGATTTACCGCGACTGAAATATAATAAAGCCTGTTCGGGGTTCTGTTGCAGCGCCTCACTAAAATCTACAATTGCCTTTTCGTGCTGATTTTTTCTTTGATGAACGAGACCCCGAAGGCTGAAAGCCGCCACATTATCCGGATCGAGACGCAAAACTTCGTTGTAATCTTCGAGAGCGTTTGTTAAATCATTGTTACTTAAATAAGAACTTGCGCGTCCCAGATAACCCGCCGCATTTGCCGGCTGCAAACGAATTGCCGAATTAAAATCTGCCATCGCCGAATTGTTTTCATTTTTTGCCAGATAAACATTTCCGCGATTTTGGAAAGCGTTTGGATCTGCGGGATTTAGCCCGATTGCTTGATTGCAGTCCGTCAAAGCATTATCAAATTCCCTTTTATCAAAATAAATTTGGCAGCGTCCGATGTAGGAGAGATAATCCTTCGGCTCTAAGTTTATTGCCTCGCTGTAATCAGCAATCGCCCCGTCGTACTGCTGAACGATTCTGAAATTGTAGCCGCGCCGCCGAAGAACTTCCGCGTTTTTTAATCCTAAATTTATCGTTTCGCTATAGTCTTCAATTGCCTTTTCGCTTTTACCCAGAAAATGATAGGCGTCGGCGCGACCTTTCCGAACTTCAGCCGAAACCGGATTTATATTGACGGCTTCGTCGAATTCAGAGAGAGCCAAGTCATACTGCTTTTTTTCCAGATAATCGTTTCCCGAAACGAGATGTTTATCAAATTCTTCCTTTTGATAATCTTTGTAAGCCGATACGCCAAGCCAACTTAAAAAGCAAACTGTTAAAAACAAGATTACAATTAGCACAGTTCTGTTTTTAGCTACATTGCTAATTTTTTTTGTCCAATCTGCCGGATAAAAGTTGGAAAATTTGTTTTGCTTATTTGAAATTTGAATTTCGATCCGATTAGCCGAATTTGAATTTTTAACTTTGTCTCGAAAATAAATTTCGTCATCTGTTTTTGAAGCATTTTCTTTTTGGACTACATTCGGCGGCGCATCTTTTTCGACAAGCGTTATTTCCTCTGCCTTAACTTCAGGAGATGTTTTTTTGATTTTTTCATTGATAAATTCATTTTTAATTGCTTCCCTTTTAATTTCTTTTTCATCAATTGTTGCCGAGTTTGCTTTGACAAAAGATTCGTAGATTTCGACGACCGATTGTTGGCGATCTTCAGGATTTTTTTGCAGAGCTTTCTCGATTACATCAGCGATGGCAAAATTGAATTCCGGTCGGAGATCGGTCAAACGCGGCGGAGTTACCGCAATTTGCTGCTGTATCAAATGCCCTTCAGATTCTTTTTTAAAAGGTAGCTCACCGCTGAGCATTTGAAAAAGCAACACGCCGAGCGCGTAAACATCAGTTCGTGCATCAACCAGACTGCCTTCCATTTGTTCGGGCGGCATATATGCAAAAGTTCCTGCGATGCGACTGGAAACGGCGTTGGTCGTTGTATCGGTGACTTTAGCGATTCCGAAATCCAGAACTTTAACAAAAATTTCTTCGGGTTTGCCGAGATGTATATTCGAAGGTTTTATATCGCGGTGAACAATGTTTTGCTCGTGTGCTAATTGAAGCGCGCCGGTTATCTGTTCTAAAATTTTGGTGACATCCGGCAAAGAAAGCCGTTGACGCTGCCTCAATTCTTCTTCGAGCGTTCGACCTTCAAGCCACTCCATTACCAAATAAGCAATTCCGAAATCCTCGCCGACATCGGTGACGGCGACAATATGTGCATGTCTTAAGGCTCCTGCCGCCAACGCTTCACGCTGAAAAAGCTCGCGCGCCATTTCTTCAACATCGGCTTTTAAATCCGGCTTAAGAATTTTAATAGCGACGGCTCTGCCAAGTTTTTTATCCGTCGCGCGATAAACCGCTCCGAAACTTCCCGCCACAAAAAACTCCTCAATTAAATAGCGCCCGCTAAAAACTTCGCCAATTAAACGATACGGGTCGCGGCGCGGACTTATTCGGTCCATAACATATTCCCTCTACAACAATAAAACCCGAACAAAATATTATGTTGAAATCTCACAATTTTCAGGTAATACAAAACTTTCTACAAACTTGCAGCTTAATTCATATCTTTTATACTTTTCTTTCTGCCAGATAATCTGTCATTTGAGTTAAACAAAAGCGTGCTTGGTTGGCGGGAAAATTATCAATCAAAACTCTTTTTGCTTCACCGGTTATAGCTTTTAGCTTCAGACGCGCGCCTTCCTGACCTTGATTGATAGCAAATGTCTTTTTTGTTTCATCAGAGGCAAAAATCTCACGGTCTTCCGCCATATCAATTAAATCATCACTCAATTGATATGCGTCGCCGAGGAGCTCGGCAAACCGCAAAAGATGAGTTAGTTCAAGGTGGCTCGCTCCTTCTAAAATTGCTCCGACGCGGAGGGCAAGGCGCATTAAAGCCGATGTCTTTAGATTTCTGATTGATTCAAAATTATAATTTGCGCTTTTTGAATGGTTATTTTTTGGTAAAAAATTATTGGCACCCGCGCCTTTTGCCAAAACCAAATCAACCGACTGCCCGCCGAGCATTCCTGCCGCGCCGACGCAGCTCACAATTTCAGCGTGCGCCCGCATTGCAAATTCGGGCGTACCTTGATGATTAACAAAGACTAAGCCGTATGAAGCATTCAAGAATCCGATGGCGACGAGCACCGATAATCCTTCGTCGAAACGGGCGTGAAGAGATGTTTTTCCCCGCCGCTCGCTGGCGTCGTCCATACACGGCAAATCATCGAAAATCAGCGAACTCGTATGGATAAACTCAACCGCTGCCGCCGCCGGAATAATATTTTCCGGTTTTCCGCCCACAAGTTCCGCGCCCAAAAGCGTTAAAACGGGTCGCAGACGCTTTCCGCCCGAGAAAAGCGCGTATTCCACGGCTTCATTAAATTTTGTCTCAATCTGCGGAGGTGCAAGCGGCAGAAACCGGCGTAACCCCTTTTCGATACCTGGCTTATGTTTTTCAACATACTGCCACAAATTGGTATCTACAATTATGTTTTTTTCTTCAGACATTATTCAAAGTGTTTCGATGAAACTCTTTTGCCGCGTCAGCTAATTTTATTTGAACAGTCACGCGGAACGGGTGTTTAGCAACGAAACTCGGAACTCTTTTAATTTTCGCGCCCATTCGTTCAAGGTTTTTGACAAGTTCCTCATCGGAAAATTCTTGGTAACCGAATTTTTCTGCGGCTCTTTTGAAAGCTCCGCGCAGGCGGTCAAGCGCAAGCTCGCGTTCGGCAAGCGCTTTTCCGCGCGATTGAAATTCACCGAGCGCGTAGAGCAAAGCATTTTCAACTTCGGTGTTAGCGGCATTCGATTCAAAAAGATTAGGCTGGTTTATTTGTTGTTCCTTTATCATTTAGAATTCAATTTACAAAAAATAACACTCCCGTATAAACTAAATACTTCTCAAGAATTTTAACATAATCGTTTTCGTGTTCCGCTAAAGTTTTTGCATGCTCTCGAGCGAGATGTTACATTTTGTTTGAAAACTATGTCTGAAAACAAAAAATTTCGGGTCGGTCTTGGCGTTTCAGGCGGGATTGCGGCGTATAAAGCGATTGAAGTGCTGCGGCTTCTACAAAAAGCAAATTGCGACGTGCGCGTAGCGATGACCAGGCACGCGACTGAATTTATACAGCCCTTAACCTTCCGCGCTTTGACAGAAAAACATGTTCTGGTTGATGATTACGCGCCGGAAAACCCGGACCCGATTGCTCATATTAATTTTTCTCAAAACATAGATTTGCTTTTAATAGTTCCCGCAACCGCCAATATTATTGCCAAATTTGCCGGCGGCATTGCCGATGATTTTCTCTCTGCAACATACTTAGCTTCAAGCGCACTTGTTCTGCTTGCGCCTGCCATGAACACAAGAATGTGGGAACACCCGGCGACGCTACGAAACATCAAGCAATTAAAGAGTGATGGAGTTTATTTTGTCGAACCGGTTTCGGGCGAATTAGCCTGCAAAACCGTGGGCACGGGAAAACTCGAAGATGTCGGAAATATCGCTGAGCAAGCGCTTAAACTTCTCGATTCAAGATTTCAGAATGCGGATTTATTAAAAGATTTAGCAGGCGAGAATATTTTGATAACTGTTGGCGGAACGCGTGAAGCGATTGACCCTGTGCGTTTCATCTCTAATCATTCATCCGGCAAAATGGGTTTCGCCGTCGCCGCCGCCGCTCACAATCGCGGCGCGCGGGTGACGGTTGTGTGCGGGGTGACGAGCGTCAAACCGCCCGAAAATGTCGATGTAATTTGCGCAATTTCAGCTGCGGAAATGCACCGAGCGGTGATGAAGAAATTGCCCGGCACAACCGTTTTTATCGGCGCGGCGGCGGTTGCCGATTACCGCCCGAGAAATATTGCGAACGCAAAAATCAAAAAATCCGGGCAGGATTCTCTGACTTTGGAGATGGAAAAAACGCGGGATATTTTGGCGGATGTTTCGCTCACAAAAAATGATAAACTTCTGGTCGTCGGATTTGCGGCGGAAACCGAAAATGTTTTGGATTATGCACGTTCGAAAATGGACGAGAAAAATCTAGATTTAGTTGTTGCCAATGATATTACAAAAAAAGGGGCGGGATTCGATACTGATACTAACATTGCGACGATTTTGACTCGCGGAAACGATCAAGAAATCGAGCTTCCGCTAATGAGCAAACGAGAAATGGCAGACAAGATATTGGATGAAGTGATAAAATTGAGAAAATCATTAACCGTCGGTTCACACAGCTAAGCGCAGAAAGTTTTTAAATATGTCTAATTTATTTTGTTCGTTGCATTCATCGGAAAAAATAATTTTATTATGCAAAGCGAGCTTTCCATTCTGGTCGAAGAAATAAACGAGCAGATTCTTTATCTTAAAGAGCTGGGCGTGGAAAATTTAGACGTTGATTTGCCGGAAACAGTCGGTTCAAAGTTCAAAGTTCAAAGTTCAAAGTCCGCAATCGCACAGGAAAATTTGGCGCGTTTCGTTCCGGCTGATTTTAATATTCCGGAATCTATTGCGGTAAAACCAATAAATTCTAGTGTCGAGCCAAATCAGCTGCGTTCAAGTATTTTGGAAGCTTCAAAATTGTCGCGCCTGCCGTCTCTGCCTAAGAGAAATTCAACAATTTCAAGTCGCGTCAATAATCAACGAGAAGAACTGTCGAGGGGAAATGATATGCCAGTAAAAATAACCGAAGAATTGCCGTCGCTGTTTGGAGAGATGGCGCAAACTCTGCCCGAATCAACTGAAACAATTGAAGAAATCCGTCTGGACATTGGTAATTGCACGCGCTGTCCGCTTTGTGAAAGCCGTACGAAGATTGTGCACAGCGAAGGGAACAGAGAAGCAAATTTGATGTTTGTCGGCGAAGCTCCGGGCGCGAACGAAGATGCCGAAGGTCGCCCGTTTGTCGGAAAAGCCGGACAGCTTTTGAATAAAATAATCGAAAGCATCGGAATGAAGCGTGAAGATGTTTTTATCGGCAATGTCAATCGCTGCCGCCCGCCGCAAAACCGTCAGCCGACGCCGCTCGAAGCCGCGACCTGCAAACCGTTTCTACTTCGTGAAATTGCCGTTATCCGACCAAAGGTGATTGTCGTTTTGGGTAACACTGCAACACAGAATCTGCTGGGGACAAAAGTAGGAATTACAAAGCTGCGCGGCGATTTTCAAGATTATTTCGGAGTAAAAGTAATGCCGACCTTCCATCCGGCATATCTTCTGCGCGACCCTTCGAAAAAACGCGAAACGTGGGAAGATATGAAAAAGGTGCGTGATTTTCTCAGACAAGTTTAATTTTATGTCCAAAAAGGCACCAAGCAAATGAAAAAAATACTGACTTTATTGTTTATGCTTTCAGTCGGAACAGTCAACACTTTGGCGATTGATATGAGCGCAGAAATCAATCAGGAAACCGAGAGAATTTTGCCAAAGGTCGTCGAATGGCGCAGGCATCTGCACCAATATCCGGAACTTGGCAATCGTGAAGTCAAAACCGCCGCTTACATCGAAAACCATTTGCGGCGGCTTGGACTGGAAGTTCGCACGAAAATCGCTAAGACCGGCGTAATCGGTATTTTGAAAGGCAATCTGCCAGGACCGACAATCGGTTTACGGGCTGATATGGACGGCTTGCCGGTTTCCGAAAGAGTAATTTTGCCGTTTGCTTCAAAGGAAAAAACCGAATACAACGGTCAGACGGTTGGGGTTATGCACGCTTGCGGACACGACACGCACGTTGCGATGCTGCTCGGCACGGCGGAAGTTTTGTCGAAAATGAAAAGCAAAGTACGCGGCACGGTAGTTTTTATATTTCAGCCTGCCGAAGAAGGCGCGCCTGTCGGTGAAGAAGGCGGCGCGGCGTTAATGGTTAAAGAAGGCGTGATGGACAACCCGAAAATTGAGGCAATCTTCGGTATACATATTGACTCAAAATCTGAAATCGGGAAAATCAAATACAAATCCGGTTCGTTTATGGCTGCCGCCGATTGGTTTACGATCAAGGTCAAAGGTAAACAAACGCACGGTTCGACACCCTGGACGGGCGTAGATCCAATTGCGACGGCAAGTCAAATCATCAACGGTTTGCAAATGATTGTGTCGCGCCAATCCGAGTTGACCAAAGCCCCGGTCGTCATCACCATCGGAAAAATAAACGGCGGTGTGCGCGAAAATATTATTCCCGAAGAAATGACAATGGCGGGAACGATTCGGACGCTTGACGATGCGATGCAAAAAGACGTTCACGAAAAAATAAAATTGACTACTCAGAAAATAGCCGAAAGTATGGGAGCAACCGCCGAAGTCTCAATCGAAACGAAAACTCTTGTTACATACAACACGCCGGAACTGGTCAAACAAATGCTACCGTCGCTCGCTAAATCGGTTGGCAAGGAAAATTTAGTAGAAACCGAATGGATCACCGGCGCCGAGGATTTTTCATATTATCGCTTAAAAGCACCGGCGTTTTTCTTCCAGATCGGTGGGATGCCAAAAGGCAAAAATCCGAAAGATGCCGCACCGCATCACACGCCCGATTTTTTTATCGACGACAGTCGACTCGATGTCGGCATTAAAGCATTTTGTAATATTGTTTTTGATTTCCAAGCAAACTGAAATGAATAAAACTCAACAGTTTTTGTGTGGGGTAATTGTGTCGGGCACAGTTTTGGGATAAGAAAGAATTTTCATTTTTTCATCCTTTTTATTTTATATGTCAACCTTATTTGATTTATTGCCTGCCGAGAGCAACGAAAACGTTGATAATATTAATCAGGAAATATTGCGGAAAGGCAAAATTTTATTTTCAGAAAAGTTTTTTATTTTCGGAACAGGGAAAACGGACGCCCCGGTCGTGGTCGTCGGCGAGTCACCCGGATTGCCTGATGCCGATTCGGAAAAACCTTTTATGGGTCCGGTCGGGCAATTACTCGAAAAGATTTTAAAGGCAATTGGAATTTTGCGTGAAGAATGTTATCTCACAAACGTCGTCAAATTTATTTCGCAAGGCGACGAAATCACGCCCGATATTTTGAAGTTTTTTATTCCTTATTTACATCGTGAAATGTTGGCGATAAAACCGAAAGTTATTATTTCCCTGGGGAACACTCCGACCAAAGCGTTACTCAATACAAAAAAGGCGATTTCGCAGATTCGCGGCGAGTTTTACGACTACCACGGAATAAAATTGATGCCAACTTTTAATCCGGCGTATATTTTGCGCGACCCTTCTAAAAAACGTGAGGTTTGGGAAGATATGAAGTTAATTAAAGAATACTTGAACGAAAAATGAAGCCTGAAATTCTCTCACACAAAAAAGTTTATGATGGAAAAGTTTTTGACGTTTTTCTTTCAAAAATTCGTGAAGGCGCAGTCGAATATGAACGCGATATAATTTCTCATCACGGAAGCGCGGTTATTTTGCCAGTTTTTGCCGATCAAACAATTGCATTAGTAAAACAGTATCGTCACGCGGCAGGCGAATATCTTCTTGAAATTCCGGCAGGCTCTCTGAACGAAAACGAATCGCCGGAGATGGGTGCGCGGCGGGAACTGGAAGAAGAAATCGGTGTTGTCGCCGGAAAGATTGAAAAGCTCGCGGAATTTTATGTTTCTCCGGGATTTTTAGCCGAGAAAATGTTCGTTTTTCTCGCTACTGATTTAAGCGAAACCGTTCAAAATCTTGAAGAAGATGAACTTATCGAAATTAAAAAAATAACTTTTCCAAAAGCATTTGAAATGATCAAAACCGGTGACATTGAAGATGCCAAATCGATAATCGGTTTAATCTTAGCGGGTATAAAGTTTGGTTTTGTCTATGAATAGTCCATCAATGCTTGACGAGGATTTTTTTTTTCGTTATTCTTATCGTTCGCGTTTTGGCGAAAATTCAATATAGCAAAGAGCAATTATGAGTACTTATTTTCCGAGCGGAAAAGGTTTGGCGGAAAACCGTAAATGGTTCGTCGTAGATGCGAAAGGTAAAACCGTCGGCAGATTGGCGACCGAAGTTGCGCGGATGTTGTCGGGGAAAAATAATCCAGCGTGGACGCCTTTTATTGATATGGGTGATTACGTAGTGATTATCAACGCCCGGCACGTTTTGTTTAAAGGATCCAAAAACGATCAGAAAATGTATCGTTACCACACGCTTTATCCGGGCGGTCTTCGTGAGACAACCGTTAAGGATATGTTTGAAAAGAAACCCGAGCAAATAATCGAGCTTGCCGTCAAAGGTATGCTTCCGAAAACTAAATTAGGTAAAGCGATGGCTAAAAAACTCAAAGTTTATGCTGACGCAGACCACCGCCATTCCGCACAAACTCCAGAGACAGTTGAAATTGAAACAAAGTAAAAGTTACTAGATGCTGGATGCTGATGCTGGTTAATAAACGACTGACATTTGACATCTAACATCTGACATCTTAAAAATATGGCAGATATTCAGTATTATGGAACAGGTCGCAGAAAAACTTCGACCGCCCGCGTTTATCTTCGTCCCGGCAACGGAGACATTATTGTCAATCGGCGCGGCTTTGAAAATTATTTTCCGAATGAAGCGCTGCGGATGATTATCCATCAACCGCTGCGCTTAACCGATACCGCCGGAAAGTTCGACATCCTCGTCAACGTTGCAGGCGGTGGAACAGCGGGACAAGCCGGAGCAGTGCGGCACGGAATTACGCGGGCTTTGATGGAATACAACATCGACCTGCGCCCGGCTTTAAAAAAAGCCGGACTGGTAACCCGCGACCCGCGCCAGAAAGAACGCAAAAAATACGGACAAAAGGGCGCGCGAGCAAGATTCCAGTTCTCGAAACGATAAAATTTCAGTGGATAATGAAAAATGGAAAGTAAAAATATTTCATCATCCATTCAAATATTCATTTATTAAACCATTGTCGCAACTCAGATTGGTTTGAAAAAAGTTGCGATGAGTACAAAAACCATTGAGTTAAGGAGAATTAAATTTTGGCAACTGTTACAATGAAAGAACTTCTCGAGGCAGGAGTTCACTTTGGTCACCAGGTACGCCGTTGGAATCCGAAAATGAAAGAATACATTTTCGGGGAGCGCAACGGCATTTATATTATTGATTTGCAGAAAACGCAGAAACTTTTTCGTGACGCGCTCAACTACGTTCAGGAAGTTTTAACGGAAAAGCCAAAAACAAAAGTTTTATTTGTCGGCACAAAACGTCAGGCGCAGGATGCGATCAGGGAAGAAGCCGAGCGCTGCGGACAATATTATGTCAATAATCGCTGGCTAGGCGGCTTGATGACAAATTTCCAAACCGTTCAAAACTCGATAAAAAAACTCAAAGATATTGAAACGATGCGCGAGGACGGACGCTATGATTTGTTGACTAAAAAAGAGCGGCTCGGGCTTGACCGTCAGCACGAAGGCTTGATGAAGAATCTAGCCGGCATTAAGGATATGAATGGACTTCCCGATATGCTGTTCGTTATCGATGTGCGCAAAGAAGATATTGCGATTGCGGAAGCGAATCGGCTCAATATTCCGGTTGTCGCGGTGGTCGATACAAATTGTTCGCCCGAAGGAATTGACCAAATTATTCCCGGTAACGATGACGCGCTGCGGGCGATTCGCCTTTTTGCGTCGCGCATTGCCGATGCGATTCTTGAAGGTCAAACCATCGCTTCCGAAGGCAGTATCGGAGCGACCGAAAGCGAAACGCCTGATGTTGAACAAGGCGAAAACGGAGCAGAACTTGAGCCGACGATTCAAGTTGCCGACCAATCTTTTGCGACGGCCGATGCAACGAATATAATTTCGCCGGAAGCAGAACATCAACCAACAGGAACAGCTTATGTTGACGGAGCGACAGGCAGCAGCGGTGAAAGTCTCGCGGAAGTTAAAACTGATATTCCGAGGTCTGCGACTGAACGGGTAACGAGAATAACTGAAAAAAATTCTTCTGTTGAGGAGCCTGCACAGGAAGAAGCAACCGAAGCAACCGCTAGTTAAATATTATTTCTTTTATTTTGAAAGCGTAGCTCTTATGAATTTGAATAAGCAGGCTACGCTTTTTTAGAAGCTAAAAATCAGATATTATTTTTACGGGAGTAGAATATGGCAGAAATCACAGCGAGTGCAGTAAAATCTCTGCGCGAAAAAACCGGCGCAGGCATGGTTGATTGTAAAAGCGCTTTAGTTGAAGCAAATGGGAGTGAAGAACAGGCAGTTGAAATTCTTCGCAAGAAAGGAATGGCGACGGCGGGTAAAAAAGCCGGTCGCGTGACGGCGGAAGGCGTTGTCGGCTCGTATATTCATATGGGCGGAAAAGTCGGAGTAATGGTCGAAATCAATTGTGAAAGCGATTTTGTGGCGCGCGGCGAAGAATTTCAGCAGCTTGTCAAAGACGTTGCGATGCACATCGCCGCGTCCGATCCGAAATTTTTGAACCGCCAGGATGTTCCGGCGGATGAACTCGATAAAGAACGCGAAATTTTGTTGGGCAAATTAAAAAACGATCCGAAAAACGCCAATAAACCCGAAGCCGTTGTGGAAAAAATCGTCGAAGGCGGAATCGGGAAATTTTACGAGGAAAATGTTTTGCTTGATCAGCCGTTTGTCAAAGACCCTTCAAAAACGGTCGGTGATTTAGTCACGGAAAAAATCGCTTCTATCAAAGAAAACATTTCCGTCCGTCGCTTTACACGCTATAAAATGGGTGAAGGTATCGAGAAAAGATCGGACGATTTTGCATCGGAAGTCGCTTCAATGGTCGGATAACATCAGTTCAAATTTCAAGGTTCAAGGTTCCAAGTCGAAAACTTGTATTCCAACTTTGAGCTTTGAATCTTGAACTTTGAACTCTTATGAAACCTGTATACAAACGGATTTTGCTCAAGCTTTCCGGTGAAGCCTTGATGGGCGAGCAGAGTTACGGCATTGATACAAAAATTGCCGAAGCCGTCGCGGGTGAAATTAAAGACGTGCGCAATCTCGATGTCGAGATTGCGATTGTCGTCGGCGGCGGTAATATTTTCCGGGGCGTTTCCAAAAGCGCGGGCAATATGGACAGGTCGAGCGCCGATTATATCGGAATGCTCGCGACGGTAATGAATGCGGTTGTTTTACAGGACGCGCTGGAAAAATTAAGCGTTTACACGCGGGTTATGTCAGCGATTGACATTCCGCAGCTTGCCGAGCCGTTTATTCGCCGTCGCGCTATCAGACATCTTGAAAAAGGTCGGGTTGTAATTTTTGCCGCCGGCACAGGTAATCCGTTTTTTACGACTGATTCAGCCGCTGCACTGCGCGCGCTTGAAATAAAAGCCGATATAATTTTAAAGGCGACAAAGGTTGACGGAATATATACTGCCGATCCAGTAACGAATCCTGATGCAATAAAATTTGATGAAATTTCCTATCAGCACGTTTTAGAAAAGCATCTAAAAGTAATGGATGCATCGTCAATCTCGCTTTGTATGGACAATGATTTGCCGATTATGGTTTTTAATATGAAGGATTCGGGCAATATCATGAAGGCAGTCAACGGGGATTTATCAATTGGGACGTTGGTGTCCGTTGATGGTAAATTCTTAGCGGCAAGTTAAATTTTTTATTTTTTAAAAGGCACTATTTCTTATTTTTCGGTGCGTAATTTCGAGGATGATATGAGTGTAGAGAATGTTCTAAAAGAAGCGAAACCGGGCATGGAAGCGGTGATTGATGATCTTAAACGCAAGCTTACAAATATTCGGACAGGTCGCGCCAACGTCGGGTTACTTGACGGAATTGTCGTTGATTATTACGGCGTCCCCACGCTGCTCAGCCAGTTGGCTTCGGTCAATGTTCCCGAACCGCAGATGCTGACGGTTCAACCGTGGGATGCGACACAAATCAGTTCGATTGAAAAAGCTATTAACGGCGCAAATCTGGGGTTTAATCCGTCTAATGACGGCAAAATGATTCGCCTTCCCGTTCCGCCGCTAAATGAAGAAAGGCGAAAGCAATTAGCAAAACAGGCTCACGAAATTGCCGAAGAACACAAAGTTGCGGTTCGCAGCGTTCGTCACGGTGCAAACGATGCGCTGAAAACAGCTTTGAAGAACAAAGAAATTTCCGAAGATGACGAACGCAACGGACTAGAAGAAGTTCAAAAACTGACAAATGTTTTCATCGGTAAGATTGACGAACTCAGGAAAACTAAAGAGCAAGAAATAATGAGCGTTTAAATAGTAAAAAGTGGATAGATGAAAACATACAGAAATACTGAATTAATTTACCACTATCCACTTTCCACTTCTTTACTTCGATAATAGAAAAACATCATCAGTCACCTTTGAATTGACTAAGATTTCTTTTGCCTTAAAGTCCGCATAAACTGTGAATTGTCCCATCTCAAAACGCTGCGCGTATCTTTCAGGAATTTTTACGCCATCGACCTCACGCAATTTATCAATCTCAACCGAAGTGGTAACATTTCGCCCGTTTATTTCATAGCTCGATTCGTAACTTTTTACCAAACCCGTTTTTTCATCAACAAAAAAATCCGTATAAAAACCTTCAGGCGCGGTAATGCGGAAACCTGATTTTTTCTTTACGTTTTCCGGCAAGGCTGAAACTACAAAATTCTTTTCGTCAATTTTTGCCAGAAGCGGAAATCCAAGCCTGTTTAACGGCGGCAGGCTAAAATTATTGACCGAAGAAGAAGTTTGTTGTCCATCAAAAACTTGCTTGAACGGTTGAAACGGATTTGAAACTTCCAGGCGATATTTTTCGCCAGCGTAAATCGTTGTAAATGTTGCTGGAAACATTATCGTCGGTGAGCCTGAAACGTCCGCCGTTCCCCTAACGACCAGAGTTTTCATATTCTTAAATTTGTCGCCGCCGTAAACCTTGATAGTATCTTTTGCAAGTTCCAGTGGTGACAAATTTTTTAGAACCGTGTTTAAACTTTTACCTTTTTCGTTCTTATTGCCTTTTTCTTTGGTCTGAGCAAAGGTGCTGACGGCAAAAATAATTATCAACAACAAAATGAAATATTTTTTCATATTTTTCGAATAATTTTTGTAAAGTAAAGTTCTTTTCTAAATACGGAAAGAGAAAAACAAAAGTTTAACTTTAATTCTTCTCTTTTATGGTTTAAGTATAA
>JALZOH010000210.1 GCA_030857305.1 Acidobacteriota bacterium | reverse complement strand
GAGTGATGTTGTCCGGTGTTTCCAGCGCGACTCGAACGACCCGCAAATCCGCTCCGCATGCTCGGCAGAATTGATTAAGCTCTCTTTCCTCCAAACCGCAGTTCGGACAAAACATAACTTGGCGATCTCCTTCATGTAAAGATTTTGAATAACTGGGAAATTATACGCACAAAATTTCATTTTAGTTCACGCCAAGGCGTAGGTTGTTCAAAAATGAAAAAAACAGGTTTTTATTAAAGCCATTTTGAAGGGTTAAGCGTCAAGTTAAACTCGCTGTCAACGAGGAGTTAGTTAAATTTAAGGTTTTTTGCCCGCAAACCAGACGGGTTTGAAGTTTGAATTAACAAGCCATTGCACCGGCTTGACCATTGAATCAATGGCTCGTGTCATATGCGCGAAATCGATGGTTTTTATTTCATCGCTCGCCCGGTGATAATCGGCGTGCAGACCGAAACTCGAAACAGTGTGGGCGACGACTCCCTGACGGGCGAGAGTGTAATTGTCGGAACGCTGGAAAAAGTTTTCTTCCGGGTGCGGGTCGGCAACCAGTTTTGCTCCTTGTTTAGCGAGTTCCGCTCCCAAGTTTGAACGCTCAAACCCGGTCAGCCAAAGTTCATCGGCGGCAACCTTTGCGTCCGGGCGACCAATCATTTCAAATTGCAAATTAGCCACCAGTTTATCTTTCGGAAAAGGCAAGGTATTAATAAAATACTGCGACCCGTAACCGCCCGCTTCCTCGCTGCCGAAAAAAGCAAAATAAACGGTGCGCTTTGGGCGCGGCTCACGAGCCAGAACGCGAGCCAGTTCCAAAACAGCGACGCAGCCTGAAGCATCATCGTCGGCGCCGTTAAAAATTTTATCAGCGCCCGGCACGCCTTGTCGGACTCCGAGATGATCCATATGCGCGCTGAGCAAAATTGTGTCCGGCGCGAGGCGGGCGTCACTGCCCGAAAGTTTTCCGACAGCGTTCCACGTCTGCTGAGTTTGCGGTACGGACAACTCTCCTTTGATTTCGATTGGAGTTCCGTCAGCAACTTGCGCGAGCGCATTTGCGGCATCACGGCTAACGACAATTATATTTGAAGGATTTGCTTTGTTATTTGAAACGGTCGTGAACGATATTTTGCGGGCGGCGAGATTGTCCCAACGCGTGCGCCATTGCGAAGTTTCTTCAACAATGACCGCCGCCGCGCCGTTTCCAAGAAGCGTTTGCAAGTTTTGATTCAGCTTTTGCAAATCTTCGCCTTCACGCACTTTTACGAACGCGACTGCGCCGGGTTTTGGTTTTTCGTCTGAAGATATTTTATGCAGTTCGCCGCGCACTTGTGCGGCATTCATTCGCAGAACAACCATTTCTTTGCCGGGTTCTAAAGTTACCGTCGCGCCGTTCGCCACATAAGTCAGCTTTGGAGTTTCGGTAAAGGCGTTTCTCGTGAAACTAACGGTTTGAATATAAGTTTTTTTGCCTGAAGCGTCCGTTTCGCCTGCCGGTTCAACGCCAAACTGCTGCAACTGCGAAGCAATGTAATGACCGGCAAGCAGCTCAAATTGCGTCCCGCTGCCGCGCCCCTGCAGCGCGTCGCCGGCTAAAAAATCCATTTCGGCGCGAACGTTTCGATCCTCGATTTGGGAGATGTTTTTGCCCTGTGTTTGGCTACGTTTGGCACGCAATTGGCTAGAGCGAGTTCGGCTTTGCGCTTCGCTAAAACTTGGTATTGACAGTATAAGGGCGACAATAAATGCTAATTTTTTAAGGTAATTGGATTTCATTAGTTTTATGATTTTAGGAAACCGGTAATTCAAGTATAAAATTCAATTTATCACAAAAGCTGAATTTTAGATTTTCGCGTTTTTGGTTATCAATTCTAAATTCAAAGGCATTGTAGGCAGCGAAAATAATTCGGTTGGGAATTTTAGGAATGTTGGCGATTTGTTTAAGCGGCTATCTTGTTAATCTTGATAATCGTATGATGTGTGATAATGAGTTGTATTTTCTGTGAAATATCATCTGGTGAGGCTCCAGCCAGCTTTGTCTTTCAGAGTGAAGAAGTTTTCGCCATTATGAGCCTTGACCAACCGAATCCGTATAAAGTTTTGGTAGTTTCGCGCATCCATATTGAAAACATTTACGATTTATCCGCAGAGGATGCGGCGCACATTTTTCAGGCGACGGTTAAAATCGCCCGTGCGGTCCGTGAAGCGTCCGGTTGCGAAGGTTTGAACTTGGTGCAATCGAACGGGCGTGCCGGTCAGCAAGACGTTTTTCATTTCCACTTGCATCTTGTTCCGCGCTTCAATAATGACAATATTCTCTTAAGTTGGCAGAATACGCAGACAGAAAGAAGCGAATTGAATCGAATGGCTGAAGAAATATGCTCTAAGTTAGAGAACTGAGATACTCTACGGAAACGGCTCTCGTATGTCAGCCGCCGCCCAACAAACTATTGGGCGTAAGGGCGCGGGCAGCGATTTTCATAAACTTGCGTGATTAATTCCACGTGGGGCGTTGCCAATTGCGCGCCACGTCAACTCGCCGATTGGCAGTTTGATGATTTTAATTTATGTTTCAAAAATTATTTGTAGCTTTACTTTTTTTCAGAAGTAATGAATTTATTTGAAAACACATTACAAGTTATTGAGCATCTAAACAGTTGAATTTTTTTACAAAGGATAAAACACTGGGTTATGGATTTTAACTACGTTGACGCGCTGCTTGTTTTGATAATTTTATTGAGCGTATTTTTCGGCTGGCATCGCGGATTTATTTTGGGATTGTTTGATCTTGTACGCTGGGTTGGCAGCCTTTTAGCGGCTTTTTATTTTTATCCGACAATCTCACATTTGATTAGTTTGTTGACGGGTTTGGAAAACATTTGGAGTCAGCCGCTTGCCTTTATTTTTATTGTCATCACGGTAAGGTTTTTGATTCAGTATCTCGGCACGCTCTTTCTCAGACGTTTGTCGCCGGACGTTCACAAGCGGCAGATAAACCGGATTTTGGGAATATTGCCCGGCTTTGTCAACGGTTTTGTCACGGCGGCAATTGTTTCGACGCTGCTTTTTTCCATACCGCTTTCAGATAATTTTCAAGAAAACTTGCGCCAAAGCCGAGTTGCAAACCAATTGGCGGATATTACCGAACCAATAGAAACGGCTCTGACACCAATTTTTGAAGATGCAATTGCCGAGACGTTCCGGCGGCAAACAACAACCATCAATCCGGAATCAAATGAGCGCGCCGTTCTGCCTTTTAAAGTTGAAAATTCGCGTCCGCGTCCCGAACTCGAAGCCGAAATGCTCGGGCTGGTCAACGAGGAACGCGCTGCTCAAGGTCTTGCGCCGCTCGAAGCCGACCCTGAATTAACCGAAGTTGCCCGCAGGCATTCGGCGGATATGTTTGCGCGCAGCTACTTTGCGCACAACACACCGGAAAATAAAAGTCCGTTTGATCGGATGCGTGAATCGAGTGTTCGATTTAGAACCGCCGGAGAAAACCTCGCGCTCGCTCCAACCCTCAAAATCGCGCACACGGGACTAATGAACTCGCCCGGACACCGCGCCAATATCCTGCATTCACGATTCGGGCGGGTCGGCATCGGGATTCTTGACAGCGGAAGACATGGGTTGATGGTGACGCAAAATTTCCGTAATTGAAAAAGAATTGTGTTTGATAAATTTATTACCGCAAGCTTGCGTAAATTTTCTGCAAAAATTCATCAATCTTGCCGTTTTCAATCCAGCGCGCCACGATCACTATGTCGTTTTCCTGGTCAATGTAAATAATGTTTGTCCCGTTGCCGACGTGAACAAAAGCGTTCGCGGGCGCGTTTGGATACAGCTTTTTGTCAGTGTTCAAAAACCAGTTCATAAAACCGTAGGTCGGCTGCGCGGCGGTCGGCGTTCTGGCTTGCCTTATAAATTCAGCCGAGAGAATTTGTTTATTGCGCCATTTTCCGTTTCGCGCCGTGAGCAGCCCAAAACGCGCCATATCACGCGCCGAGATAAACATTCCGCCGCCCCAGTGACCGCCGCCGCTGACCGATTGCACCGGCACGCCGTCAAGAACAATCCACGAATTTTCATAACCGAGCCAACGCCATGTGCCGGAGGCGCCGATTTCGTCCATCACGTTTTCCCGCAGAACCTGCGGCAGAGGTTTGCGCCAGACATTGAGCGCCGCGAGCGCAAGAACATTGACGCGCACATCGTTGTATTCATACACGGCGCCAGGCGCGTTCCGTTTGCGATTAAGCCAATTATTCGAGTCGCGGTCAGGACGGTCTGCCCAATCGGGCTTGCCCCATAGAGTTCCTTCCCAATCGCTCGTTTGCCTCAAAAGATGCTCCCAGGTAATTTGCCGGTTGTGTTCGGTGTTGAAAAGTTCGAGTAGTTTTGATTTGCCGAAATTTTCTGCCGCATCGAATTTTTCGCTTTGGTTATAAATGCTGATTGGTGATGAATAATCACGCACCGGGTCTTGCAGACTTTTAATCAGTTTGCGGTCAAACGCCAGCCCGACGACGGTCGAAACAAAACTTTTCGTCACGCTAAAAGTCATATCGACGCGGTTCGGGTCGCCCCATTCGCTGATGATGTAGCCGCTGCGCAGAATTATTCCGGTCGCATCGCCGCGCTCTTTGAATGCGCCGACGGCTTCGCCGAACGGCTCGCGCCCAAATGTTTGGTAATGCGCGAGTTCAAGATTACGCGGTGCTTTTGATTCGTTGGCAACAGCGAAATCAATCGCTTCTTTGAGTTTGCCGGCGTTAATTTTTGCTTGTTCTGGCGTACGCCGCTGCCAAGTGTCGCCTGCCAGCGGAAAATAAGTTGACTGAGCAAAACCACTTTCGGTAAATGCAAAGATCAAAAACAGTCCGATTACAAAGTGTTTAAGGAGATTTTCAGGAAAATTTTTATTTTTCATAGCGGCGACCCGTTTAAGTTTTTGGCTTTAGAATTATATCAACCGAAGCGGCGGTAATCGGATGATAACCGGGACGCGCCTTTGCATAAATTGCGACGGCGCGTTTTTTTCCTTCAGGCGTTTTGGCGAGTTCTTCAAAAAGCGGTTTGACAAATTTGCGCCGCCCGATGGTAGTTAAAAATTCCTCGAGTCGCGGATTTGCGGCTGTGTAATTGTTACGAATTGACATCAAAAGCCATTGAAACGCGATTTCCGAATTGCCGCGCGTTGTCAGGTTGAAAGCGCGGTCGAGTTCCGCCATTCTTTTCGTGCCTACATTCGGTGGCAGTTTTGTTAAGAAGTGAAGCCATTCCTGCGT
>JALZOH010000209.1 GCA_030857305.1 Acidobacteriota bacterium | reverse complement strand
ACATCACCGACATCAACTGTAAAAGGGACTTTGACTTTTTCCCAGGCAATAAAAACTTGTGCCGTATTCATTGTCGAATTTTCAATTCCAAATGACATTGTTTCCTGAAAATCAACTTTGACCGGTTTACTCTTAACGCGCAAAGCATCATCTTTCGCATCGTATTTAAAACTGCCCCATTGTTCCCATTTTTTGCTGAAGATTATTGTCCATTCGTCGGCTGCCGGAATCGTGTGCAGGCTGTATTTGCCTTTCGGTAACAATTGACCGTTAATTTTTACGTCATTTGAAACCTCGAAAACCGTCGCTTCATTCGCGCCCGTCCGCCAGACTGCTCCGAGGGGGACGAGTTCGCCCCAGACTTTTCTCGCTTTTGTGTTTGGGCGATGATAAACAATCGAAACTGTCGTATCGCCAATAACTTGCGAAAGGCTCTGACGCTGGCTTTCGCGCGGCAGATTAAGCTGTGCAAAAACGTTTGAAACACAGAACAAAGTTAAAATACCAAACAGATAAAGTGTTTTTTTCATAATTTTCTCCCGGAAATAAAATAACGTTGAATATTAAATGATAACAAAAATCAGAAAGTTTTTGCTGAACATTTATTGGCTGCCGCTAAAACGATGTTATTAGGCACGTTCAAAAAAATAGATAACAGTTTTCAGGCATAATTATCAAAGTTGTAAAACTTTTCGTCTTTTACTTTTGCCTTTTACCTTTTTACTTTTGCCTTATTTCTTAATTCTCCAATCTCTGTTTCGCACGGCTCACAAAATTTTGTATCATCGCGGCAACTTCCGCCTGCATCCCTTTGCTGATTCTACTCTCGCCCGCCAGCCCTGCCAGCAGATGAAGTTCACGCGCCGAATTGCGTCGAAGCTCGACGTTTTGCGAAAAATGCACAACGGCTGAATGAGAATTTTTTTCAATAAAATCCGCCGCGTACCGAAGCAAATTTTGTTTTTCGCCGGCTTTCGGAATCCATTCGATGCGCTCATCGGAGTTTTCTGCCAATTCAACCGTAAAAGACTGCTGCATTGCGCCGATAAACGGAATTTCCGCCCGGATTCTCCAACGTGCCGTGCCGTCGCCGCTTGCGTGAATACTTTCAACATTTGGCATCAACTCAATAAAATTTCGAATGTCGGAAAAAAACTCGTGAACTTTTTCCATCGAAGCGTTGACTTCAAATTTATCGCTGAATGAAGTTCGAATTGTAAACATAAGTAAAAAGTGGTAAGTGGTAAGTAGTAAGTGAAAAGCCAGAACTTACCACTTGCCAGTTTTCAAAATGTTCCGTTGAACAACATCGAATTAAAAAATGGGCGCGTCATCGTGCGAAAAATTCCTCTGAAAAATGGTTCTTCGGCAAATAGAATAACATGACCCGAACCGGTCGGCTCGTCAATTAAATAAGCCGTACCCTTTAACAATTTTTCAGTATTGCCTTCCCACACAAAACCGGAAAGCGTTAAAGGATTTTTCGGTTTCTGCTCAAACAAAATCGCGTTCGTCCCTTCTTTTGAAAAACGAAAAAAGTAACCGGACGAAAGCAAAACAGGCATATTCTCATCTTCTATTCCGTATGTTAGATAATTTGTACGGTCAACGGTTGCCCGCATAATTGCACCCGGAACGCCTTCGGGAACTCGTCCGGCACTTGCGGAAGGCGAAGCGATTGGCGGCAGAACCGGCGGCGCGCCATCTGCTTTGTCAGATTTTAATTCGGGCGTCGGCGTCGGCTCCGGATTATCTTCAGGCTTCTTTTTATTTTTTGCGGTTACCGGAGTAGGCGACGGGGAAGTTTCCGCCTCTTTTCGTTTATCAATATCAGCATCTTCTTCTTTTCCTAGAGTTTTATTCTCTTCGTCGCTGCTGCTGCCGACCAGTTTTGAGGTGGTTAAACCGACATCCTTGAGCGCGGCAAAAACCGAAGCGCCGCGAATGGTTATGAGTGTTCCGCCATTATTTACCCAAGTTTTCAGAGTGGAGATTCCGCCGCTTCCAAGCGCGCTCGAATATCGCGCCGCGCCGCCGTCGGGCATAATCAGAACGCTGTATTTTGAAAGTGCGCCGCTTTTAATATTATTGATTGTCATCGGCGTGAAATCTACTTTATAACGATTTAGCGTCCACCAGATTGAACCATAACTGGTTTGGTCAACCGCTTCATCGGCAACCATCGCAATCCGCGGACTTTGCAGAGAAATTACGTTTTCGCCGCCGACGCCCGTGTCGCCTTCTTCTGAGAAACTTGTATTAACCGCAAAAATATTGACTCCAAGTTCACCGCCAAGACGATTTACAGCTTCATGAACGGTGTCGAGGTTGCGCGTTACTCGGACGACGAATGAGCCGCGATTCCAGTTTCTGCCGCCGGCATTCATTTGTCTGGTCGCCACCGAGACGCGAAAATTTTCTTTTAATAAACGAAGCGCCAAAGCTCCCGCGCCGTCGCTTTCGTATGGAATAATATAAGCAATCTGGGCGCGACCGCTGACCGAACCGCGTTTTGCGTTTTCGAGGTATTGGTCGGTAACAATTGTACCGCTAACATTTGAAACATCTTCCGTCCAGAAAGCGTCGACTCCGAACGCCAGCGGCAGATTCCATGACGTTAGATCATAAAAGCCGTATTCTTCTTTGGCGGCGGAGCTTCCGCGCAGTTCATTGCGCTTGAACTTTGCCATATTGTCTCGAACAAAAGCCGCGTCCTGCGGCGTGTCTTGTTCAAGCAAGGACTTTATCCAACGCTTTTGCGGTTGATTGAGGTCAATGACATACGCGCCCGCGGGAAAAGTTTTTGACGCGCCTGAAGCGTTATTCTGCGCGTAGCTGTGCGCGTTTTGAGAAGTGAAAGAAGCGTTCGCAACTTTTATTTCAACTTTAGCGCGCTGCAAAATCTCAATCATTTCCGCCGTTTTTGCACGGTCTTTTTCGGGCAGAATAACAATGCGTTTTAATTTTTCGCCGCGCAGTTCATTGACTGCGGCACGCCGAAAATCGTAAAAATCCTGAAGTCTCGCGACGCGGTTTTTCGCGGCAACTTCAAGCGTCGTCATCGAAGCGACAAAATGCTTGGCGATTGCCGAACGCAACGTCGCAATCGTTCCGTCGTCGCGCGTCCAGCGCAAACCCTTAAAGCCGCCGCCGTCGGTTTCATAAGTCATTCCCGTCGCTCCGTTTAAGCTTGGAAACGAATCCCAGTAACCCGGATAAAAAAGGTCGAAAATGTCTCGGACGTAATAATCCCAACGATTGGCGTCGAAGCTTGCGGCGTTGGCGCGTCCGAATTTATCGAGCCATTTATTTGTGACGGGCTGCGGCAAATTCGGATTTATCGGCAAAGCGGCGGGCGGGAAAAAATACTGCGAAGGCTGTCCGTGATGGTCAACGAGAATTTGCGGATTCCATTCAAAAAAAGCCTTCTGCATATTTTTCGTTTCAATTTGAGTGGTCGCCACATTGTCGCGGTTTAAATCGAAACGAAAATGATTATATCTCCCGAAGACCGACCACGGCTCGCGGTGTTCGAGCGCGGCGCGGTCGGCGTTGCCCGTCGCCACAGAGTTATACCAAGTGACAAAACGCTCGTGCCCGTCCGGGTTTTCACCTGTTAAAACGAGTGTGATGTTATTATTTAAGATTTCCAGCGTCTGCGGTTCATTCGATGCGGCAAGCTGATAAACGACCTGCATCATTGCTTCAAAAGAGGCGCTTTCATTGCCGTGAATCGTATAAGCCATCCAACTGATGACCGGATTGTTTTGAGCAATCGCGGCGGCGTCTGACGCGGAAGTTGCGCGCGGGTCGGTCAGACGCGCGTTATTTGTTTTTATCTGTTCAAGCCGGGCAATGTTTTCGGGCGATGAAATCGCAATCAGATGCTGCATTCGGTGTTCATTTGTTTCACCAATGTCAAAGATTCTTACGCGGTCGGGCGCGGCTTTGGCAATCGCTTCGATAACCTTTTCCATCTGCGCATAATTGGTATGAAAATCGCCAACGTCAAAACGTAAAATGCTCTGCGGACGCGGAACTTCCGGGCGATATGTGCCGCGCGTGTAGAAATCAAATTTTTCTTCGGATTGCGAAAAGGCAATCTGTGTGAAGGCGCTGGCACAGATTAACGTAAAAAACAAAACGCTTTTAATTTTCATCGAGTAAATTTCCGGTTTTCGGGATTGAATTTTGCAGAACTTTCTTAGATTCTAAACCGTAAAGGCTTAAACGCCAAAAGAATATGAAAGGTTTTAATAAAAAAAATTGTCCCAAGTGTCATTTCCCAAAAATGAAAAGTTGGGAAGAATTGTCGGACGAGCAAAAATTCTTGATCGAAAGGCTGCCGCTCAACGCGGAATTTTCGCGCAAACAAAGAAAAAAGCACCGCTTTTGCGAGCGATGCTGGTTTGAGGAAATTGATTCTCAAGCGGATAATGTTTAAGGCGTCAAACGAACGCCGAAGTCAAAGAATTTTGAACCAATTGCCGCGCTGGCATTTGAGTTGCCCGAATTAAGCAGATAAAAACCGTATTCGCCATTTGTCAAACTTGTTTTCGGCGTAACCTTAAAAATACCGTTTCCAAGGTCTTGCGCTGAATACTGAACAACATATTCATCGGATAATCCGCCTTTCGAACTATAAGCGTTTGATTTAGCGATAGTTACTTCGCGGTTGTCGGCGCGCACGTTAAACCGGACCAGAGCAAATTCGTTCGGTGTCGAAGGAATTCCGCTCATTGTATTTAAGCCGCCGCTTTTCACATCAAGGTAAAAATAAAAAACCGGGCTGGCGTCCTGAAGCTGCAAAGCGGCGCTCGTTCCCGGAAGATTCGCTTTGGTTTTCCTTTTACCGAGACCAAACGGAGTAACCGCCGCCGTAAATCCGCCGCCCGTACGGTTTTGTGCCGAAACATTCGGAGCAAGTTGGGTCATTTTTCTGACGCCATTTTTTTCTTCATAGAGATAAAGTCCATAATTATGCGGCGCCATCGGGTCATTCGGGTCTCCGCTGCCCATTGTTGAAGAAGTTACTGTGGAAGTGGATGTAGTCACTGACTTTCCGCTTTTAGCTTCTAGCATTGCATTGACGATTTCATCACTGACTCCAGCTTGTTTCAGTTTAATCAAGGCGTTGGTTGACAAATCAAAATTCGATTTTGATGTCCGAATCTTATTAATAATAATAGTTTTGTTAAGACCTGCGACTGCCAGAGAAATTACTTCATTGTTAGTCATTACTTCGTCCTGCGCCAAAGCGTTCGAGCTTGCCGCCAGAGAAAACGAAACAAACAATAAACATACAA
>JALZOH010000208.1 GCA_030857305.1 Acidobacteriota bacterium | reverse complement strand
TCGTTCCATCCGTATTATAACGTTGTATTTTACCGACACCTTGAAATTCCGTGTAGCTGTTGCTGCTGACCAGAATTTTTCCGTCCGCTTGTAACACAATTTTAGATATATAGCTAGAGATTGTGTTTTCTGACCTTGAGGTAATAGTTCTAAACGTGTTGTCAAGACTGCCGTTTACGTTTAGACGATAAATTGCATATGAAGTAACATAACCAAACGGATATGGAGCATTAACTTTCATAAAAATCGACAACGATACAATAACTTTGCCGTCCGGCTGGATTGCCCAGACCCTCGCCGAGGAACCTGCTTGCGCATCGAAGGGCAAAATAAATGAATTGTCTATACTGCCGTCAGAATTTAACCGCTTTACTACTGCAGGATACGAACCGTTCACGGGAGTAACTGCCGAACCGGCGACGATTATTTTCCCGTCCGGCTGCACAACCGCGCTTCCAATATTAAAATCACACGCGGCGCAATTAAATGAATTATCCGAACTTCCGTCCGAATTAAGCCGTACAATTTGATTTTTCGCCACGCCGTTGACGACAAATGTGCCGCCGAGAATGAGTATTTTTCCGTCGGGCTGAAACACAAAATTTCCAACGTAAGCGGATTCTCTTGAGGGTGTGGCGTTAAAAGACAAATCAACGCCGCTGGATTGGGCTTGAATCGTCGCGCTTAAAATTACCGTCAATAAAAACAGTTTTGTAAAAACCGAAAAGCGTCTCGAAATTATTTGATATAAATTCATTGTAAGTGTCCTGGTTTTTGAGTTCAGCGAAAGGGTTGAGTGTTGTGAGATGAAAGGAAAGCTTTCATTTCAGTTGTTATAAACCGATAATAGGTTAATTATCTTTATTTTGTCAACGTATTTTATTGCCCTGACCGCTGATCACTTTTGGAAAAGAGATAGATAAGAGTTCAACATTAGCACTAGATACACGCCGTCTCATGCAAACTGTTTTTATAGAGTGTTGCCAAGCAATAAAATACTTTTAGATATTCAACCAAAAACACTCTGTAAAACTTGATAAGTATAAATAGAGTAAGGCATTTATGAACAATCAATTAACAATTTTCGATCGGCAATTTCAAAAATTGCACGCGCGTTCTTGGGAAATTATTGAGAAAACTCCAAACGAAAAACTCTTTTGGCAGCCGAATAAAATTGATGTGTCATTTCCGGTGAATTCCTGCGGCGAATACATTTTGCGGAGTGCAGGAACGGTTGAACAAACCTTTAATGGAATCACGGCGAAATTATGGGACGACCCGTTTGAATGGACTTTGCCCGAAGCGCTTTCAACAAGCCGTTTAATTTTGGATTATTTAGCCGAAGTTGAAGGAACGCGCCGGCGCGGTTTCGCTTTTTTTCATTCCGACGAAGATTTAAGCCGCGTGCTTCCAGCACCCGAAAAATTAAAAACTATTTTTGAGATTTTGCTTGAAACATCCGCCTCGGCGGAGAATTTTCAGGGTCGCGCCTTTGCCATATTTCGCTTTTTTTCAAATGAAAAACTGTTAAAGAGTTGAAGTTTTGGACTTTTGAACTTTAATAGGTGAAAATGCGTAGCTGAAAAGAGTACAAAATAATTCGGATACTGGAGAAAATTATGTTTTGCCCACGTTGTAGTCAAGAGCAAGTATCAAGTGAAACAAAGTTTTGTTCGCGTTGCGGTTTTCCGCTCGGACTTGTTTCGGAAATTCTCGCCCACGGTGGTTTTTTGCCGCAACTGGCAGAGCTATATCAAGACAAAAAAATCTTGACACGCAAAAATGGTCTGATCTTCGCGCTGTTTTGGTTTATGATTTTTACGATGATTCTGACTCCTTTTTGGGCGGTTGCCAATGCCGATGAATTAACGGTTATCTGTGCGCTAATCGGAGTAATTGGCGGGTTGATTTTAACTATCGCATCTTTTGCTTTCTTGAGAAAGGAACCGAAAAACGTGGAAAATATTAATCAGGAAATGCCGAATCACCAAGTAAATAATCTTTATCAATCGAATCAAACGGCTCTGCCTCCGCAGCAAAGTCAGCCTGCACAAAGTTATGTGCCGCCTGCCGATTCTTGGAAAGCGCCGGAAACTGGAGATTTAATTCAACCAAACACCGTTACGGACGCTACTACTAAATTATTAAAAAAGAAGAACAGGTTTTTTAGACAGGAGTAAATTTATGTTTTGTCCACGTTGCGGTCAGGAACAAGTCACAAGCGAAACAAAGTTTTGTTCGCGTTGCGGGTTTTTACTGACGGGTGTTCTAGAGTTGATTTATAACAATGGATTACCACTTCTGGCTCCGGTCATTTCAGAAGCTAAAGGAATTTCGCCAAGGAAGAAAGGTTTCAAGCAAGGCGGAAAGTTGTTGTTTCTCTTCCTGATGACGGTTCCAATTATTGCAATTATTTCAGCTGCGTTAAATCTTGGTCCAGGTTTGTTCATAATAGCGGGAATATTGACTTTTTGGGGCGGAATTTTGCGGATACTTTATGCGCGCATTTTCGAGTCAAATGAGCCGGGTGAAGAAAGTGTGAAAACCGGAATTTTTAGTTCCGCAAAAAAATTATTAAGTAAAAAACAAAATGCGAATGCTTTACCGCCCAACCAATCAACTGTTGATGGTTTATACGTTCCACCGTTCCCAAACAATTGGCGCGATACGAATGATTTAACTCCTTCAAGCGTTACCGATCAGACGACTAAATTATTGGAAAAAGACAGATAATGCGTTCCTTTTATTGTTGCAGTTGCTGTATAGGCGGTGTTGTCTGAATTCCTTTGACTCCTGAAAAATCGTAAGTGATATAAAGATTCAGGGCATTGTCTTTAACTTCAGAGCGAACGTCTTTAACCCGTGCGTTAAGCGTTCCGTCAGTGGCGGTAATCGGCAGATTTAAAGCGATTTGCTGACCGCGCAAAATTGTAATCGGATTAACCTTTTGATTTAGTGATGACTGGACGAGCGGCGTGACAAAGCCACTGACAACCGGCGAAAGACCGTCAAGATTAACCGTTTCGACATCAATCTGTCCATAAACATTTTGTGCCGCTTCATCAAAACGAAGATTGAGATTTGCCTGTGCCCAACCTGCAAAATCGATACACTGACCAAAAACCGCAGCGCTTCCGCTAAAAGCGAGCGGCGCGGCAATTTTTCCATTCTCCAAACGCACGCCGGTGGTAACGCCGCTGCCGTCTGGCTTAAGAGTTATTTTCCCCGCGCATTCGCTTTGTAATACAAAAGAAGCATATTGCGGTTTTGCCGTATCGTTATAAATGTTTTGTCCGGTAAGATTAAGCGGGAAGGCAGGCGCGTTCATATCGCGGAAAATAGTTGCTAAAATCGTGTCAAAAAATTGTTGATTTAAAGCAATCGTAGCAGTTGCCGCTGGCGCGGCGTTTGCTTCCGGTGCTTTAATCGGTTCGCCCGGAAGCTTTGCAGAGCGCGGCGCGCCGACAAAAAAATAAAAAATTAACGCTCCACCGATTACTAAGCCTAAAACCGCGCCCAAAAAAAACAATGCAAATCTATTCATATAATTTTCTCACGTAAACTTCTAAAAAAAATGTAGAGTTTTTTGCAAAACTCTACATTTACGAAACTAATTATTGATTTGGCGAAGACATCGGACTGACATTACTGTTGAAATTACTGTTGGTGTTGCCGCCGGAAGGTTGTGCGTTTTTCATTAACTGACCAATCAGCGCAAGCGCCACACTGAACATCTGGTCAACCTGCTGTTTTATTTGCTCAGGCGGAACTTTTGACAAAGTCGTCGGTTCTTCAAAAAGAGTCGGATCAATCGAAGCAGTGCGAATATTACTCATCTCCGTTACAAGCCGTAAACCTTTGATACCGTTGACGGCATTGCCCTGGGCTTCAGAATTCGTTTCCGAAAGTAGAGGTAAACTCGTTTCCTTGTCAACCAGAATAAACGATTCGGTTTGTACTGTGCCGGCTTGCGATTTGGTGTCAGTGGCGGCGCCGATGCGGTATTTAACCGCGTCACGACCGTTGAATTTTTCTTCGCCGACTTGTTCGATACCTTTTAAGTTTTTAATCTGCCCCACGATTTGTTCCGGCGTAAGCATGCGCCGAACTTCAAACCCGGTTGATTGTTTGTCGAGTTCGGCATATTGTTTTCGCGCCGGCGCAACGACAAGTTGTCTCCCGTTCAAGTCAAGATAAACCAATTTTTCACCGTTCGGCAGAGCAAATTCCATCCGTCTGTTCGTTCCGTTGCGGGCGACTTCAGCTCGCAATGGCGGCGAAGTGATTTTTTGTTCGCCCGAAGTTTCAAACTTCAGCGTTACAGTTGCCTGATACTGTTCAGGTTCTTTTGTCTCAATCACCGGACCGGAAGAACTGACAACGTTTCCGTTGCTGTTACCGGGGTTCGCATTCACCATATTTGTATTTATGGTAAGCGTCGAATTTGAATTCGTTAAAGTTGAATTCCCTCCGGTTGAAGGTTGTTGGCAAGCTAAACCAAACCATCCGACAAGCGACGTTAAGGAAAAAGTTAAAAGAGCGTTTTTAGTTGAAAACTTCATAATTTCCTCCAAGTTTTGAATTGCTTTACAGATTATCATAACCGGCGCGTCTTTGATAGAAAATAAGAAGATGAAAATTGTTCAACCCTGCCGAATACATTTGGTAAACTGTTTAGATTTATCAAGTCGATTTAAAATCGAAAAAAGATTCTCCACTTCTACTAAACTTAATACCCAACTGCTTCGCCATCGCTTCTCGAATCAATTGCTCCGAGCCGAACGCCTGTTTTTTCCTCGATTGCAATGCCGGTCGCAGAAGCTATGTTAGCCGGTTTTTCTGCGAAAATGTGCCCCCAGCCTTTCAACATTTTTTGTGTGTCGGGCGACATTCCGAAAGGTTCAAAAAGAATTTCATCGGGAAACCACTGATGATGGATGCGCGGCGCGTCAATCGCCTGTTGAATATTCATATCGTGGTCAATCATATTTACTACCGTCTGCAAAACAGATGTGATAATGCGCGGTCCGCCGCGCGCGCCGAGTGCAAACCATAAGGATCCGTCTTTGCGCAGAACAATGGTTGGCGTCATTGAAGAGAGCGGACGCTTTCCTGGTTGAACCGAATTATTTTCGCCCTGAATTAAACCATAAAGGTTCGCCGTTCCGGGACGCGCCGCAAAATCATCCATTTCATCGTTGAGCAAAACGCCCGTTCCTTTGGCGGTTACGCGCGACCCGTATAAATCATTAATTGTATAAGTGTTTGTCACGACATTTCCGTCCGGGTCAACAATTGTGTAGTGTGTGG
>JALZOH010000207.1 GCA_030857305.1 Acidobacteriota bacterium | reverse complement strand
TTGATTCGTTTAATATTTCCGAAACCTTTTTAGCGAGCTTTTTTGCTGTTTTTTTATCTTTTGCCATTTATTCTACCTTCTTTTTATTTTCTTTGATTCTATAAAATTTATCACAACTTTTAAATATTACTCAGCTAAAATAGCAGCTATTTCAAACATCACTCGACGACTTTTGCGTAACCTTTTGTAGTTTTTACGATAAGGAAAATGAATAAAAAAGTAAAAGCCGCGAAGTATAAAAACTTCCGACTTTTCTGCTTAATACTAAATATTCACAAAAAATAGATATTCGTATTTATTAACTATAAAGTTTGTATTAGCGGGGATTATACGAACGGGTTTGTCTATATTTCCAATGTTCCCAACGCCATTTAAGAGACACCGGATTAACCGTTTTGTGAGTTCCAAACAAAACTTTGAGTCGAAAATTCCAATAATAAAACAAAAATAAAATTACTTGCATAAAACACTTTTTCAAAATTGCAAAGTATTGATAACCGGTTAGTTTGAAGTGTGATGAAATAATATAATCAAGTTAAACATCGGCGCATCGGAAATAAGTCCTTTTTGGAAGGACTTATTTCCCTTGTTTTATAGGTGGATACTTTGAGAAATAAAACATCGCAGAGTAGAAATTTAATTTCTAATATTTGAGAAATTCCTCTGCCATAAAGTGAAGGCAATTAACTTGAAGAGTTTGAAAACGGTTATTTGAAATTCATTAAAGGCAGAACCAAGCTATCTGTTAAACGAATTCATCTTTTGGTAATGCCAGAGAAATTTTAATCAAGCGGATAAAGAAGTTTGACGGTGAAAATCTTTTTCCGCAAAATGATATTACTGAAAAGAAGGCATTTACAGTGCGCAGGAAAACAAATTTATGAAGGTTACACTTATCACGGGAGCTTCCGGCGGAATCGGCGAAGTTTTTGCGCGCCGCTTAGCCGAGGAAAAGCACAATTTGGTTCTGGTCGCCCGCTCCGAAGATAAACTTTCCGAGCTGTGCAACGAATTAATGCGCGAACACGAAATTATGGCGCATTACGTCGCGATTGATTTGATAGACTTTGAAGCCGATGGGCGTCTTTACGATGAAACCGAGAAACACGGACTTGAAGTTAACTGGTTGATAAATAATGCCGGTTTCGGTTCAATGGGCGATTTTGCGCGTCTCGAACTTGAAAACGAGCTTGAAATGATTAACCTTAACGTTTCAGCGCTCGTTGCCCTGACGCATCGATACTTACAAAAAATGCGTGAGCGAAGAAGCGGAACGATTATTAATGTCGCCTCGACCGCAGGGTTTCAGCCCGTTCCGTTTATGGCGACTTACGCGGCAACAAAAGCTTTTGTCAAATCGTTTAGCGAAGCGATTGCCGAAGAAAATCGCCCTTTTAATATTACCGTGACAGCACTTTGTCCGGGTCCGACTGAAACGAATTTCTTCGACGCGGCAAATATCGGAAGCGATGCGAAAAATGCTTTTTTGAAAAAGGGAATGCAAACGCCCGAAGCGGTCGTCGAAGCGGCTTTAAGGGGGGCTAAGCGCGGAAAATCTTCGGTTATTTCGGGTTGGTCGAATTATTTGACGGCAAGATTGGGGAATTTTGTGCCGAACACAATCATCACGCGCGCCGTCGGCAGCGTTTTGCGTCCGAAATTTGAAGAGACAAAACAAATCAAGGAAAACAATTAAAAATTGTAAAACTAATTTCCATTTTGCATTTTGCATCGAATATCTTTGCGGTAAAATTTTTAACGAAATGCGATTTACAGTTCTGGGCAGCGGTTCGACGGGCAATTCCGTTTTAATCTGCACCGAAAAAACAAAAGTTTTAGTTGATGTCGGCTTGAGCGCGAAGGAAACTCTTCGCCGCCTCGCGCTCGTCGGCGTGCACTTTTCTGACCTCGACGCAATTCTGATTACGCACGAACACAGCGACCACGCGGGCGGTTTGCGCGTTTTACTCGGCACCGTCGCTTGTCCGGTTTATGTGTCGGGCGAAACGCAGGAAGCATATTTACGCGAGAAGTCGAACAAAAGCAACAACGAGCCGCAGAAACGGCTTGAGGCATTAAAGAATCGACGCGTTGAAATCGAATCAAGCCGCGATTTTCGCATCGGTGATATAGATTTTGAGCCGTTTACAGTTCCGCATGATGCAGCTGATAATTTTGGATTCGTGGCGAAAAGCGACGGTGTTAAAGTCGCAACCATACTGGACTTCGGCTGCTTTACGACACTCATCAGAGAAAAGCTGCGTGGCTGCGATGGCATCGTCATCGAATCGAACCACTGCCGGGATATGCTCAAGACCTGCGCGGTTTACAGTTGGGATTTAAAGCAGCGAATAATGTCGCGCACCGGTCATATTTCAAACGAAGATTTGTCTGAATGGCTGACCAATGAATTTGACGGCACAGCGCGGCACGTCGTTTTAGCTCACCTTTCGCAACGCGCCAACGAGCCGCACCTAGCACGTCTGACGGCGCAGACTGCTCTGCAAATGCGCGCGCCTCTCTTCAAAGCTGAAACACAAATTACAATTTCGTATCATCGTGAACCGACTGTTTGGATTGAGTTTTAAATTACTCCGTCGCTTCAAGTTCGTCTTCCAAAAGCTGTCTTTCATACAGCGCCGCGTATTCACCGCCGATTTTGATTAATTCTTCGTGCGTCCCGCGCTCGGTAATTTGTCCTTTGTGCAGAACGCAAATTAAATCGGCGTCGCGGACGGTTGAAATGCGGTGCGAAATAATCAAAGTTGTTTGGTTTTCGCGGACTTCGCGTAAGCCCCGCAAAATTTTTTCTTCGGTGTAAGTGTCAACCGCCGACAAGCTGTCGTCAAGAATTAAGATGTGCGGGTTGCGGATGACGGCGCGGGCAATCGCCGTGCGCTGTTTCTGTCCACCGCTTAAAGTGATGCCGCGCTCGCCGACCCGCTGCTCATATTGATATGGAAAACTCTTGATGTCGTCGGCGATGTCGGCAATCTCCGCCGCTCTTTCAATCGAGAGTCGAGAACCGTTTGTCGAGCGTGGAGAGCCGGAGGCAGAAGTTTGAAATTCTTCCGGGTGCAGGACTTTCTCATTGAGCTTTGAATTTGAATTTCCGAAACCGTTTTCGCTCTCGGTTTTTACGTCTCGACTCTCAACTCCAAAAGCGATATTTTCCGCCAGCGTATTGCTGAACAGAAATGTTTCCTGCGGCACAACGCCGATGGCTTTTCTCAATTGTTCGAGTGGAAACCAGCGAACGGGAACGTCGTCGATAAGAATGGTATTTTCAGGCGCGTCGAGCAGGCGCGGAATCAAACTGACGAGCGTTGATTTTCCACTGCCGGTTTTGCCGACGAGCGCAACGGTTTGTCCGACTTCGATTGTCAAATTGATGTTTTTGAGAACAGGCGTTCCGTTATAGGCAAAATCGAGATTGCGAAATTCAATTTTTCCCCTTATCGGCGGTTGTTTCCGAGCTTCGGGCGTGTCTTTAATCGTCGGTTCGGTTTCCAAAATAGCGTTAAAGCGTTTTAAGCTTGCCGTGCCGCGCTGATAAAGATTGACAACATAGCCGAGCGCAATCAGATACCAAATCATCCGCTGCAAATAAAGAATAAACGATGTAAAATTGCCCGCCGTAATCTCGCCGCGCACCGCCATCGGCACGCCGACCGCGACAATTATGACAAAACCCAAACCGATAAAAAAGAAAAGCAGAGGGCGCATTGCCGCGCCGAATTTCACGAGCGCAACATTCCTTCTGGCATATTCGCGGTTAAGCATCTGAAACTTTTCAATTTCCGCATCCTCCTGCGCGTAGGCGCGAACAACCCTGACGCCGGTCAAATTCTCCTGCGCGCGCGCCGTAATATCGGAGAAAAATTCCTGAATCTTTTCAAAACGGACGTGGATTTGCTGTCCTAAAAACTTGACGGTTAAGGAAACAAGCGGCATCGGAATTAAAAGCAGAAGAGTCAGTTTAACGCTGACATTAAGCATTATCGGCAAAACAATTGCCAGCGCGAAAATCGCCTGAAAAGAATATAAAATCATCGGTCCGACAATCTGCCGAACTGCACCTAAATCGTTGGTGGCGCGCGCCATCAGGTCGCCCACGCGGTTATTTTGAAAATATTCAAGCGGCTGTCCGACGAGCGCGGCGTAAAAATCGCGGCGCATATCGTATTCAATGTCGCGCGAAGCGTTGATTAAAAGCCGCCGCTGCCAAAAAAGAAAAACGCCGCTACACAAACTAACAATTAAAATTACTGCCGGATAATAAATTATTTTATTCCAGGTTACATCGCTGCCTAAATCATCAATTGCCTGCCCGACCAGATACGGAATAAGGAGCCCGAAAGACATCGAAAAGAGAATAAAGAGAATTCCGAGAAAGACTCGCCATTTGTAAGGTTTGAAATAACGGGCGAATTTTTTAAGCTCTTCCATAGATTTAGTCTAGACTTTCGAGTAAGTTGAAAGCGCCGTCGCAATTAATTTTTCTTCATCGCTGACGACTTGTGCCGAAACGGTTAAAAGGCGTTTCCCGGCTTTGACGACTTTCGCCGTGCAAGTGATTGTTCCTTCAATCAGAGGGCGCAGATAATGCACTGTCAAATCAACCGTCGAAGCCTTTTCGTCTTCCGCCAAACAAGTTACGACTGCAAACGCCATTGCCGTATCAATTATGGAAGCGGTCGCGCCGCCGTGCAGAAGTCCGTGCGGCTGACGCAGCTGTTCGCGCATCTTTAGTTTAAAGATTGCTTCGCCGCCGCTCAAATCAACCAACTCCATTCCGATCAGCTGCACATACGGAATTGTTTTCACCGCTTCAAAAGCCCTCTGTTTTTGTGATTCGGTAATTTCGTTATTCTTCATTGAAATTTTCCTTATCCAGTATCGTTCTGAAATCTTCAATTGATACTTTTCGGTAATCTACTGGGATTTGAAATACACTATCTTCAACCAGTAGCTTTACATTTTTCATCTCAACCGAAAATTTCAGAATTTTTTGGTCACCTTCAAATCCGTAAAATTCACTTTTAACGGGAAAGCCGAGTTTTTCATCAATCGAAATTATTGTCTCGCTGCCCGCCGCATTCGTTTCATTTGATACAATGCGATATTTCGTCAAATTGTTTTCCGCATCAATTTTTTCAAATTTGACGTTACTTTTCTGATTAAGTAAGTCAGCGGTTAAAAAATCATCCCAGTTTTCCGCAGGCGACGCGAGGGCGACCTGTCCGGAAAAATTATCTTCAGCATAAATTTTTTTCTGATGATTAATAAATTGTTTGCCGCCGACTGCATCGTGAACGA